>CAJUNZ010000025.1 GCA_910587755.1 uncultured Acetatifactor sp.
GGAAAGAGTGCGCCCAGGGGCTTCCGGATCAGTAGAGACAGCGGGAAAAAGGGAGGTGGTAGAAAAATACCACCTCTTTTTTGATATAAAAGTATTGCATAAAGGGGGGAAATCCTGTAAAATCAGGGGCATCTGCAGATGGTGCAACAGGGTGTGTCGAGTGAAAGGCGGGGGATAAGAATGAAAAAAATTTTGGACGGCGCAGGAGGTTTTTTCAGGAGCAGGGTGCTTTGGGCGCTGGTCGGATTTGGTCTTGTGATTTACGTTTCAGAGCTGTTATTTTATTTTGACAGCAATATAATAACAATGTACGTGGATGGGCTTACGGCGCTGTGGATGGCGGTTGTGGGATGGTTTGTGCTGTTCCTGGCAGGGGCGGAGAAGGATTTTGTCCGGGGTATCCGCCTTGTTATATTCAGGCCTGGGAGCGTGTCCATGATAGAGCTGCGCAGGGCGTCCAAGGCGGTGGAATCTGCGGGAAAAATCCTGGTGGTGGAGGGGATTGTGGCTGTGGCCACGGCACTGGTGGATGTGCTGTACTCTTTTAACCCTGATTTTCCGTATTATCTGCCCATAGCTCTGGCTGTGATCTCTGTGACTGTGCTGTACACGGCGCTTTTTTATCTGCTTCTGCTGCCGGTAAGGATACGGCTTCAGAGAATGATCCTCTCCTATATGGAGGAGCCGGAGGAGGAGCCCCAGGAGGAGGAAGGTCAGAGAGCTTATTTCTGTCTCCGGGGCATGGGCCTCACGGACCGGGAGGCGGAGGTGGCCCGGCTTGTGCACCTGGGCCTGAGCAACAGGGAGGTGGGGCAGAAGCTGTACATCACCACGGCCACGGTGAAGAAACATATGACACATATCCTGGAGAAAACAGGGTGCGGGGACCGGGAGGCTCTTGCCCGGAAGCTCCATAATCTGTAAAAATAACGGCTGTTGTAAGGCTTGGAAGGCCGGGAGGCTGCCGCAGGGAAGAACAGGGAGATAGAATCCTGTTTTTCCGGCTGCGGGGCCCTTTTTTATGGAAAAGATTTTCAAAATTTGTTTTACTTTTGAGCTCAAAACGGGTAAAATAACATAAGGCAGTGTGAAGATATTATGGGAGGAAAGAGTATGAGGTATTTCTTTGAGTCAAGTGTTGAGAAGAAGGAAAACGACTATGTGATTCAGATTCCCTTCAATGTGTGGGAGGTCTGCAAGCAGAGGGACATTATCCAGGGGGATGTGGTGCTTGACAACAGACATGTGGACTGTGAACTGCTGCCCAAGGAAAAGGGCAATTACGAGATCCACATTGAGGAGAAGGACGGGGAGAATCTGGAGCTGGGGGTGCCCCACAAGATTCTGCTCCATATCACCAAGTCCCTTATCCGCATGGATCAGAACAGCCCTTACAGTTTTGACAACCCCATCCGCAGGATCGACAGCATGAAGGTCATTATCCAGCCGGAGGACGGGCTCTGCGGACAGGCCTGTGTGGCCATGCTGGCGGGGATCACCATCGCGGAGGTGATCAGCGTTATGGACTGCAGGGAGTGGCAGGCCACCATGGGGCGTATGATCTCCGCACTGAACTACTACGGCATTGACCATAGTGATGTAATTAACTATACGGAGGGGCGGGATGCGGTGCTGCCCAAATGCTGTATTATGATGGAGAAGATGGGGCGCTTCTGCCATTATCTGGTTCACTATGACGGGAAATACTATGATTCCAATCTTGGCGTCATAGAGGAGTATGACATGTCCAAACTTCTGGGGTATCTGGAAATCAAGTGCTGAACTTGAGGCACTGTTTCAGCCGGCGCCCGGGCATGGAGAGGTATTGAATGTCTGGGGGAGCGGCCGATCGGGGGCTAAAATGAAAAAAGGTTGTAAGGAAAAGTGTGCCGTGATACTGGGGGCCGCTGTGGCGGCAGGGGCTGCGTACCAGGCGTACCGGAAGATACGAAACGCCCACCACAATCTGACCAGCCGGTCAGGGGAGGAGCTGTTGGGGAAAAAGCCAGGGGAGGATGTCTGGGACAGCTATCCCCGCCCCCACATGCGCAGGGAGAGTTTTATCAGTCTGAACGGGCAATGGAAACTGAACGGTAAGGATATTCTGGTGCCCTTTCCTCCCCAGGCTCTGTTGTCGGGATACCGGGGCCGTGTGGGCACAAGGCTTGCTTACAGCAGGACATTTGTCAGGCCCGCCGTCCGGAAAGGGGAGCGCATCCTGCTGCATTTCGGGGCTGTGGATCAGGTGGCAGAGGTGTTCTTAAACGGGCGCTGTGTGGGAAAACATGAGGGAGGATATCTTCCCTTTTGTTTTGACGTGACCCGGTATCTGAAGCCAGGTGAGAACTGTCTTCTGGTGAAGGTGAAGGACACGCTCTCCCCCCGCTACCCCTATGGAAAGCAGCGCAGGCGCAGGGGCGGCATGTGGTACACCCCTGTGAGCGGCATCTGGCAGAGTGTGTGGCTGGAATGTGTGCCAAATGTGTATATGAAAAAACTGGAGGTAAAGACCGATGGGTACCGGGTTTCCGTGACGGTGGAGAACAGTGTCTGGTGTGATTTGAGCGTGGGCGAGAATCTCTGCGGTGAGGAGGATCCCATCTCTGTCACCATCGCCCTCCACGACGGCAGCAGCTGTACGTTCCAGGGCAGGGGAAACCGGGCGGAGATAGACATGACCCAGGTGCGTCTGGCGGACGGCAGTTTCTACGAGCCTGTGCTGTGGACGCCGGAGAATCCCTATCTCTATCAAATGACGGTTACGCTGGGGAAGGACAGGGTTTCCTCCTACTTTGGCCTGCGCACTGTGGAGGTGATGGAGGTGGACGGAGTGCCCCGGGTGTGTCTGAACGGTGAGCCCATTTTTCTGAATGGGGTTCTGGACCAGGGGTATTTCTGCGACGGCATCTACCTTCCCGCCAGGGAGGAAGAGTTTGAGCAGGATATTCTGCGCATGAAAGATCTGGGGATCAATATGCTGCGGAAGCATATGAAGGTGGAGCCGGAGTGTTTCTACTATTACTGTGACAAACATGGGATGCTTGTCATGCAGGATATGGTAAACAGCGGCGTCTACTCCTGGATCAGGGACACGGCCCTTCCCACTCTGGGGGTCTTCCAGAAATGGGACGGAAGGTTCTGGGGAAGCCGGAAGCGCAGGGAGTTTTTTGTGGAACATATGAAGGAGACACAGAGTCATCTGATGAATCATCCCAGTGTGATTGCCTATACCATATTTAACGAAGGGTGGGGGCAGTTTGAGAGTGCCGCCATGTACTGGCGGGCAAAATGTGTGGACGATACCAGGTTATATGACTCTGCCTCGGGCTGGTTTGTGCAGAACAGAAGTGACTTTGACAGTCAGCACATATACTTCCACAGCCTGAAACTGCCGGAAGTGCTGGAAAAACCTGTGCTGGTGTCAGAGTGCGGCGGATATACCTGGGCTGTGCCGGGGCATTTTTACACCAAATACGCCAAGTACGGCTATGGAAAATGCAGGGACAGACAGGAATTGACCAATAGGGTCAAAGAACTGTATGAGGGAACCATCCTGCCTGGAGTGTCCAGGGGAGTCTGTGGCTGTGTCTACACACAGCTGAGCGACGTGGAGGATGAGACCAATGGCTTCTACACCTATGACAGGAAGGTGTGCAAGGTGGATCCGGGTGTGATGCGGGAGATTGCGGCAAGGCTTAAGGCGGCTGTGGCGCTCCGGAAAGAGGGGGAGAACTGACCCTGGCAGCTTTCGGTCCCGGCGGAGAGAACAGGAGGAAGGTGTATCATGAAAAGATGGGTGTTATGGATTCTGTCCGCGGCGGCGGTTCTGTGCCTGTGTGCCTGCGGCGCCGGGGCAGGAGATGGGGCGTCCGGAGAGGGCGGTGCTGTGGCGCCGGTGGAGGGAATCCAGATGCCGGGGACGCAGGAAGCGGAGGGGAGCGCCTTCGGTGAGGAAGACTCCACTGGAGAAGCTGTTGACGACAGCAGTGCCGGTGAAAATACCGTTGACGGAACCGGTCAATATGCTTTTGGCGGAAGTTCTGACAGCGGAGAGTCCCCGGGAGCCGGCGTTTTTGGTGAAAGTGACCCGGATGGGACTTCCGCCGGGGAAAGCGGTACTCCTGAGAAGGACGCCGGGGCCCTGGGCGGGGGATCAACGGGAAGTCTCGGCATATACAGCTCCAGGATCCAGGAATACATAAATGGAATAGAAAGCGGATGGGGACAGCAGGAATTTGAAAATGCGGGCATGAGCTATATGTGCGGCTATGAGACTTCCCTTGACCAGCTGGGATATCTGCTGCTGGACCTGGACGGGGACGGCATGGAGGAATTGCTTATAGGGAAAGGAGCTGCTATTTATGACATGTACACCCTGGAGGCAGGTTCTGTGACCCATGTTTTCTCCGGAGGGGAACGGAACGCTTATGGCCTGAGTGCGGACAATGTGATCTGCAATATGGGGTCCGGCAGTGCCGCCATGAGTCTGTACGCCTATTACAGGCTGGAGGGATCCGATCTTGTGCCCCTGAAATATGTGATCTTTGACGCCTTTTACAGCCAGACGGCCCCCTGGTTTGAAAGCGAGGACTCCCAGAATGCGGAAGAGGCCCGGGGGATCTCGGAGGAAGAAGCCTATGAGATCATTGACTCATACAGACCGGAGGAGCTGGACTTTACCGCCCTGGACCATTTCTGGCAGGATCTGGGAAAGACGGCGGGAAGCCGGCCCGGACAGGGGGAACAGCCCTATTTCGGCACCTGGAGGGTGCAGGAGTACAGGACTTCGGATATCTATGCCCTGTCCCAGGAGGAGATTGAGAGGTATCTGACTTATACCGTGACTTACTATGAGGATGCCGTGGCCCAGAACGGTCAGGATCTGGGCCTGGAAGACTGGGAATATGAATATGATATCTGCACAAAAGAAGATATTCTGAGGGACTATCACGTTGACCTGACTGACTGGTGGACGGAGGAAGGGGCGGTGGTCTGCGGCACCATTTCTTATGAGGACAACTTTTTTGGAAGAGAGTTCTTTCTGGGAGATGACAACAGCCTGTGGATTTACTATGAAGGTGTATTTTTCCGGGCGGCTAAATGACCTCCTGCCGGGGCATCTCCTCACTGCTCTCCTGGTGCTCCGCCGGGGTCTTCACTGCAATACCGTTGACTTCCACGCTTCCGCCCAGGGCGATGACCAGGCAGGTGCGGCCGTCAATGCTGCGGGTTTCGATAAGGTCGGTGCGCTCGGGCTTTACTTTGATGACAACGTCGGGGGTCTTTACCTCAAAAGCCCTGGTCTCCATGACATTGTTCATTAGCAGAGGGGTGCTTTCTCCAGCGGTCTCGTCGTAATGCCTGTCGAATTCCGAGAGCCGTTCATTTGCCACGCCGCTGTCGGCCAGAATGGTTTTGACCTCGTTTTTTCCCAGAACCAGGGGCTCCGGCGACTCTTTGTGCTCCTCTGCCAGCTCTGTGAATCTTTCGTGGATACTTTTTACCACTTCTATATCGCAGTCCTCGCCAAGGGTGTCCTCGATAAGAGCGTGAAAGGTTTCTTTCTGACTGCCTGCGGACAGGGGAAGGGGGCAGTGAAAGAGGGATTCCACAAAGCCTTCTTTCAGCTCCTCCGGATTTTTGGAATAGTACAGCAGGCTGTGGATATCCGTGCTTCTGTCGTGGAAGGCCGGGAAGAGGAAGCCTGTCTCCGGCAGGGACACCACCCAGTCCCGCACCCGGTTCTGAAAAGTGTTCTCCTCAGGATTGTAGCTCAGGCCCGGCTTGGACAGTTCCACGGGACAGATGCAGGACAGTATGTATTCGTACACCTCGTCGGAGGCGTCATCCATTTGAATTCCGTCGGAGGTCTTTCCGGGCACGTCGTAGACATCGTGGATCACCAGGATCAGGTAGTTTCCCACATATTCATAACTTTCAATGATCTTATCATAATATTCTTCCAGCAGGGCGTCGTCTTTCAGCCTGCTCTCCCGCAGGCGCAGCAGAAATTCCTGTGCGTTTTCCTCCCGGTTCTCGTCCTGGGAGAGGGTGTCCTTGACCGTGTCCTGGAATTCCAGTGTCAGCAGGTTTCTGCCGGGGGATCCGGACAGGGTTTTGCGCAGGATCTCAAAATATTTGAACATTTCTTCCTCGGGAAGGGACAGAAAGGCTTGCTTTAACTCGGTTTTCTTATTTTTTTCTCCGTCCACATAACAGCCGCAGATGCGGGTGATGGAGCAGTTTTTGGGGGTGAAGAGCTTCTTGATCTCGGAAATTTCCTGTTTTGTCATATTGATGCCTCCCGTTTTGTGTAGAGTATACAGTAACCGCTCAGACAGGACACTGAACTGTTACAGTATATACTAAATTCATGGGAGGGGCAAGCATAAATGACTTGTGGACTGGAATTTCTTGTGGTACTATTAGTGGTGCATGCATGGGACAAAGCATAAGAAGCCGAAAGGGCAGGGAGGATTTTATGGAAAAGAAAAGCGGAAAAGGAAAGGGTTTTATAGGGGAATTTAAGAAGTTTATCACCAGAGGAAATGTATTGGATATGGCGGTGGGCGTGATTGTGGGAGGAGCGTTTACTTCCATTGTGACAAGCCTGAACCAGGACATTCTGACCCCTGTGCTGGGTATTTTCGGGGGGACGGATTTTAGCTATCTCACTGTGACTCTTGGCGGCGGGGAGAACGCGCCGGTGCTCTGTTACGGTAATTTTATCACGGCGGTGCTTAACTTTCTTATCACGGCACTGGTGATTTTCTGCCTTGTAAAGGGGATCAATGCCATTGGGGGCAGGGTGAAGCGGAAAGAGGAGGCGGCTCCTGCGGCGCCAACCACAAAAAAGTGTCCTTACTGCCTCAGCGAGATTCCTGTAGAGGCGGTCAGATGTGCCCATTGTACTTCGCATTTGGACGAGTGACTTAAAGTCTGCGGTTTCCGCTTTAAAGAGAGCGGAGCAGACGGGATTTAAGGGAACTGGAAAAGATAAAGAGAGAAAGTTAAGAGGAACAGGAGCCGGGGTGAAAAGGATTGAGAGACAATTAGAGATAAAAGAGTCTTTTGGCGGGGCAGTGCATGGAGCCAGGTGCGCCGGGAGAGTTCTGGTATTTGCACTGGGCATTGGGATAATGCTGCTTCTGGGAGGCTGCGGCGGGGAGGGGGAGAAGACCCAGGCGGCCCTGGAACTGATCCGGAACCTGGATTACCAGGGCGCTCTGGGACAGCTGGACAGCGCCGAAAACGAGGGGGAGAACGCCCGGCTTGTGAACAGGGCCAGGGGCATTGCCTATATGGGGCTGACGGAGTATGAGCAGGCGGCATTTTTTTTCGAGGCGTCCCTGGGGGGCAGCAGCGGTATGGTGGAAAACCTGGATTTTGATCTGAATTACTATCTGGCGGCTGCTTACTCCAAGAGTGAAAAATATGCTGAGGCGGAGGCTGTCTACAACGCGGTGCTTGCGCTTCGCCCCCAGGAGAAGGATGCGTATTACCTGCGGGGGAATGCGCGTCTGGCCCAGGGGAATTATGTGGGAGCCAAGGAGGATTTTGACAGGGCTGTTGAGATGGCGCCAAAGGATTATGACAGGCTGATAGAGATCTATGAGGTGCTTGAATACTATGGCTATAAAGATGTAGGGCAGCAGTATCTGAGGACAGTTCTGGAGTCAGGTGACAAGCAGATGGACAAATTTGTCAGCGGCAGGATCTACTACTATCTGGGAGAGTATCAGAGCGCCTGTATTGCTCTGGAGGAGGCCAAGGAAAAAGGCGGCGTGGAGAGCTATCTGTACCTTGGCAGGGCCTATGAAGCCACCGGTGATTACAATTATGCAGCCAATGTCTACAACAGTTACCTTGGCAGCAATGAGGGCAGCGCCGAGATGTATAACCAGCTGGGGCTGTGTGAGATTGCCAGGGGGGACTACCAGAAGGCTCTGGAGGCGTTTCAGGCGGGAATGCAGGTGGGAAACTCTGCCATGATGCAGACATTGTCTTTTAATGAGATTGTGGCCTATGAGCATCTGGGGGATTTTAAGCAGGCTTTTGTCCTGATGGAAAATTATCTGAAGAATTATCCTGACGATGTGCAGGCCAGGAGAGAGTATCAGTTCCTGTCCTCGCGATAGATAAATAAAAAGCCCTGTGTTGACACAGGGCTTTTTGACATGGTATACACTTGGGCTGAACGCACCCCGCCGATTCGCTGCCGCAGGCAGTTAAGCTACAACAGTTACGTTGGTAGCGCGGATCTTGCTGCTGTTCTGAGGATCACACTCGGTGTCGAAAGTGACCTTCTGGCCTTCCTCAAGGGACTTGAAGCCGTCAGCGTTGATTGCGGAGAAGTGTACAAATACCTCCTCGCCGGTGGCATCATTTGTGATGAAGCCATAGCCTTTCTGTGCATTAAACCATTTTACTGTACCGTTATTCATTTTGGTACCTCCTTCATAAAAGTAATTAAAATAAATGTGTAATTCTAAACCATAGGACAAGAAAATCACATATTTTTGTAAACCATCATTAAAAGTAACAATGACTTACAAAAATATGTGAGTTCAATGACTTTCATTTAGAATACGATAGTAGTATAGCCCGTTTAGGGAGAAATGTCAATATCTTTTTTTAAAATTTGCATATTATTTTTGGGGAATGGGAAAACTTGGCTTAAAAATTGTTACGGGAGGCGTTTTTATGTTTTTGGGAGCAGTATGGCTGGTGACAGCGGCGGTGGTGGGATTTATGCTGGGCAGGATCTCCATGTACAATATGTATGGTGTGTGGGGGATGAAGGAGGAGCCTGCGGAAGGCGTGGGAGAGACGGGGGACGTCCCCGGCAAACCTGCGGGAATTCTGGCTTTCAGCCAAAAAGGCCGGGACTCAAAAAATCTGTCAGGCGGGAAGGAAAATCTTCAGGACAACGAGAAGTTTTCGGGAACAATATCTGTCCAGGATATTCTGGACCCTATAGGTGCTTCAACGACCTGTGAAGGGGTGTTTGCTGTAAAGTTACAGGAGACATCCCAGGAAGGAGATCTTTGGGGAGCTGCGGATGAGGCGGCTCAGTCAGCATATTACGAGGAAGGTTCCCAGGAAGGAGACCTTTGGGAAGCGGCGGATGAGGCGGCTCAGTCAGCATACTATGAGGAAGAGGCCCAGGAGGGGGAGTTTTGGGAAGCTGCGGACGAGGCGGTTCAGTCAGCATACTATGAGGAAGGGGCCCGGGAGGGGGATCTTTGGGGAGCTGCGGATGAGGCGGCTCAGTCAGCATACTATGAGGAAGGGGCCCGGAAGGGGGACCTTTGGGGAGCGGCGGACAGTACGTTCCGGACAAAAGGGAGCACAGTGGGAGCGTTGACTGCCGAAAAAGAGGGTACAAGAAATAATTCCATCTCAGAAATGCTGGATTCCTTTGAAGCCGCAGCTTCTGCAGCATCCAGGGGGAGGACAAAGACTTCGGTTTCTCAGGCTCCCCACAGGCAGGAGGCCCCAGGAAGCCATGAGGGGAGGACGCCCGCTTCTGCATCTTTGGACACTCCCTGGCAGACGGCCCCTGCCAGGGCCGACGCAAAAGGAGAGCCTGCCATAGACATTCTGAATTTCGGCCGTCCAGGCGAAGCCGGAGCCTTCAGAAGTTCTGGACAGCATCATGCGGACAGAAAGACCTGGATTGCAGGGCAGCTCTGGGAGACGGAGAGAAGGCGGGCAGGAAGAGTGATGGGACTGAAGAGGGAAGAGGCCAGAAGGCTGCGCACCGAACACCAGTCTTCCGGCACAGGCGCCAGAGGAAATGGCAAAAGGCGGGGCAGGCGGTTTGAGGATGACCAGAAAGTCTGGTCTGTGGGAAGTCCTGTGTCCGGAGAGATAGTGGCGGACAGGGAAGGAGAATACGCGGCTGTGGTTATCTGTCCTGATGAGGACTGTCTGTATGCTCCCACAGGGGGCAAGATCACCCGGCTGTTCCCCATGGGAAATGCGTTTTTGTTCACCACGGATTTTGGGGCGGAACTGTATATCCAGGCGGGGGATATTGAGGACGAGATGCTGGTGCGGTACTACCGGCCCAGGATTATCCAGAATGAAGTGGTGACAAAGGGCAAACTGCTCCTGGAGTTTGACCGGAAAGGGCTGGAGGAAGCGGGAGCCTCATATGATGTCTCTGTCTGCGTGGAAAATGGATTTTACGGCGGCAATGTAAAGATGACAGATGCGGAGTGGGTGGAGACCGGCGAGGAGATTCTGCAGATGCGTGAGGCTGCTTTGCAGACAGAGTCCAGGTAGGAAGAGAATTCCAGAATGGGATTTTTGGAAAACAGAGACAGAAAGTGAAAATCACTTGACAGATACCCGGCAGGGGTATATCCTTAGAGTTGGAAGGATACCCCGGCCGGGTATTATGTGCATGGTGGCAGTTACAAGATATACTCACGGATACAAATAGGAAAGGAAAGAGCATGGGAGAAGACATAGAGAAGAACAGAGGAGCTGAGGAGTGCCAGGGGCAGGAGGGGTGCGTCCGGCGGAAGGCGACGCCCAGAGGGGAGGGGGAGAAAAAACAGCTGAAAAACCGGCTGAACCGCATGGCTGGACAGCTGAACGGAATCGGAAAGATGCTGGATGAGAACCGCTACTGTGGAGATATCCTGGTACAGGTGGCGGCGGTGGAGAGCGCGCTGCAGTCTTTTGCATATATGGTGCTGCAGGAACATATGGAGACCTGTGTTGTGGAGGAGATCCAAAAAGGCAACCTGGGGGTGGTGGAGGAAGTGGTGGAGCTGGTAAAAAGGCTGAAATGAGATTTTCAGGCACGGGATGCAGGACTGCTTTGGGAAAAGTGTCTGAGAGAAAGGAAGGGCTGTGAGATGAAAGAGCGGTATCATGTATCGGGCATGACCTGTTCGGCCTGCTCCTCCCATGTGGAGAAGGCGGTGAAGAAACTGGAGGGGGTGGAGAGCGTCTCCGTGAATCTTTTGACGGAGACCATGGAGGTGGACTATCAACAGGGACAGCTGGACAGCGGCGGCATTGTGGCGGCGGTGGAAGGGGCTGGGTACGGGGCCTGTCCCTTCGGGGAAGCCAGGAAGGATGGAAGAGACGGGGGAGACGGACAGGGTTCCCGGGAAGGAAAGGGCAGGGAAACCCTGAGGAGGAAGGCGCAGGAGGAGACCCGGGCCATGAAGTGGCGCCTGGGAATTTCCGTGGCTTTCCTGCTTCCTCTTATGTATGTCTCCATGTATCACATGTACAACCAGTGGCTGGGGCTGCCCATTCCGGGATTTGTGCAGAAATATCTTCAGGGCGGGGAGAATGCCGTGGCCTTTGCGCTGACCCAGCTGCTTCTGCTGCTGCCCATTGTGTATGTGAATCGGAAATTTTTTGCGGTGGGCTTTAAGACCCTTGGGCATCTGGCTCCCAACATGGACAGCCTTATCGCCCTGGGGGCCTCGGCTGCCATCGCCTATGGGATTTTTGCCCTGTACCGCATTGGTTTCGGCCTGGGGCACGGGGATATGGAAGTGGTCATGAATTACTCCCATGATCTGTATTTTGAGTCTGCGGGAATGATTCTGACCCTGATCACCGTGGGAAAATATCTGGAGGGCCGTTCCAAGGGAAAGACCAGTGAGGCTATCACAAAGCTTATGGACCTGTCGCCAAAGACGGCGGTGCTGCTGGTGGAGGGACAGGAGGTGGAGGTGCCCACGGAGGAACTCCGGGAGGGAGATGTGTTTCTGGTGAAGCCCGGCAGCCTGATCCCGGTGGACGGCACCGTGCTGGAGGGGAGTTCCAGCGTGGACGAGGCGGCCATAACCGGGGAGAGCGTGCCTGTGGAGAAAGGAGCAGGGGACAGGGTGGTGTCGGCCTCCATGAACAAGGCAGGTTTTTTAAAGTGCAGGGCGGACAAAGTGGGGGAGGACACCACTCTGTCCCAGATTATCCGCCTGGTGGAGGAGGCCGGGGCCAGCAAAGCCCCCATTGCCCAGCTGGCGGACAAAGTGGCGGGGGTTTTCGTGCCCGTGGTAATGGGGATCGCCCTGGTGACGCTCTGCGCATGGCTTCTGGCGGGGGCGGGGGCGGAGTTTGCCATATCCACCGCCATAGCGGTGCTGGTGATCTCCTGTCCCTGCGCCCTGGGCCTGGCCACTCCTGTGGCGATTATGGTGGGCACCGGTGTGGGTGCGGGCTGCGGTATTTTGATCAAATCCGGCGAAGCCCTGCAGCAGGCAAGGGACGTGGACACGGTGGTTATGGATAAGACCGGCACCATCACCGCAGGAAAGCTGAAAGTGACGGAGGTGAGCGTGTATGCCCCGGGCATACAGACGGATACGCTGGTGGCGGTGGCGGCGGCGCTGGAGAAAAAAAGCGAGCATCCACTGGCGGAGGCGGTGGTGGAGCATGCGGTTTCCCTGGGCCTGACCGTGCCGGAGGCAAAGGATTTCCGGGCGGTATTCGGCAGGGGGGTGGAAGGAGTCCTGGCGGGGGAAAAATATTTTGTGGGAAACCGTCCTTTCCTGGAGGAGCAGGGCATCTCTATTGAGACCACGGCCCTGGAGGGGATTGCCGGGCTGGCGGACAAGGGCATGACCCCCCTGCTGGCGGCCCGGGAGGGAGAGTTTTTGGGCGTCATAGGCGTGGCGGATCAGGTGAAAGCCTCCTCCCGGGAGGCGGTCAGCAGCTTCCGGGAGATGGGTATCCATGTGGTGATGCTCACCGGGGATAACGCCCGGACGGCGGAGGCGGTCAGGAAGAGTCTGGACATTCCGGAGGTGGTGGCGGAGGTACTGCCCCAGGACAAGGAGAAAAAGATCCGCCGTCTGAAAGAGGAAGGCCGCAGGGTGGCCATGATCGGGGACGGCATCAACGACGCACCTGCCCTGGCGGCAGCCCATGTGGGAATGGCCATCGGGGCCGGGACGGATGTGGCCATGGAGAGCGCGGACATTGTCCTGATGAAAAGCGACCTGCGGGACGCGGTGACAGCGGTGAGACTGAGCCGGGCGGTGATCCGCAATATCAAGCAAAATCTGTTCTGGGCATTTTTTTACAATGCAATAGGTATTCCCTTAGCGGCGGGAGTGTGGTATCCTGTATTTGGGGTGAAGCTGAACCCCATGTTCGGGGCGGCGGCCATGAGCCTGAGCAGCCTTTTTGTGGTGGGAAACGCCCTGCGGCTGCGGGGGTTTAAGAGCGGGTCCGCGGGCAGAAGCAGGGAGAGTGTGGAAAGTATGGGCGGCATGCCCCAGGCGCATGCAGAAAGGAAGAAAACAATGACGAAAATAGTATCTGTTGAAGGGATGATGTGCGGACACTGCACCGGAAGAGTGCAGAAGGCGCTGGAGGCCCTGGATGGCGTGAAGAGTGTGGTTATGAGCCTGGAGGAGGGCACTGCCACAGTGGAGCTGGAGGAGGGCGCCGGCGGGGAAGCCCTGAAAGCTGCGGTGGAAGAGGCCGGCTACAAGGTGAAGGGAATTTCCTGAGAATCTGTTTCCGGCCTGGAGAACCGGGCGGCCGCGTCTTCGGGACAGAGAGGGAAAGAGGAGTCTGGGAGCGGCGTCCGGGGGGCCGTATTTTGAAGAATGCACATGGGGGCACGAATGAAGAACAAATTATTTTACGGACTTTTTGTGGCCTACACGGCCATGGTGGTATTTATCCTGTATATCAACGGTGTGTTTACCGGGCAGGTGGCATCCTTCAGCAATCTGATGATCAACGGCGGGTTCCTGTTAATCATTGGGGTGCTGTTTCTGGTGTCCGCCGCCAGTTTTATCCGGCTCAACAGGCTAACCGATGACCTGAAGCGGGCAGCCCTGACCCTGCAGGAGGAGTACAAGAAGGCAGGGAACAAGAATCTCTGGGGGGCTCTCCAGGAACAGAAGACCTTTTTCCAGGAGGGAAATCTGCAGACGGCCTACGGCAGGTACTGCGCCCGGATCCGGGGCGGCCGCAGGGGAAAGCAGTATGTGGCAAACTGCGACATTGAAGAGTTTATCAACGAACAGCTTCTGGAGAGGGTGGGCAGCAGCTATTTCAACTCCGCCATCTCCGGCACCCTCACGGGCCTGGGGATCCTGGGAACTTTCCTGGGGCTTTCCATGGGGCTTGGCTCTTTCCAGGGGGAGGATATCTACACCATCTCCGACAATGTGGGTCCGCTGCTGTCGGGTATGAAGGTGGCCTTTCACACGTCGGTGTACGGTATTTTGTTTTCACTGATATTTAACTTTGTCTACCGCTCTATTATGGCGGATGCCTATGGGAAACTGGATCTGTTTCTGACCGCGTTCCGTCAGTGCGCCGCGCCTTCCGGGGCAGGTGGAGACGAGAACGCCGCCGCAATGCTGGTGTACCAGGCCAATATGGCAAATTACATGAAGCAGCTGCTGGAGCTCTCCAGAGGGGAGTCGGCGGCGCAGACGGAGGCCATGGAGCGGATGGCGGACAGATTCCTGGAGCGGCTTCAGGCGGCTACGGGGACCCGGTTCCAGGAGCTGGGGGAGGCCCTGAAAAATGCCTCCTATGTCCAGGCGGCCAGCGTGAAGAACGAGAAGAGCGTTATGGATGCGGCGGCTGCGCTGACAGAGTCTTCCAGACATCTCCAGGAGACCATGGACAGAATGATGCGGCGCCAGGAAGAGCTTACCGGGGAGATCTCCGAGCAGGGGAAGCTTCTGGCCCAGGCCTGCGAGGAGATCAGCAGCGAGGTCAGCAGCCAGCTCTACACCTTTGAACAGATGAGGACAACCTATGAGGATTAGACGAAAAAACAGGGAGGCTTTTGAGGAGCACAGCTACTGGCAGTCCTACTCGGACATGATGGCGGCGCTGCTTTTGATCTTTGTGCTTATCATCGCCATCACTCTTGCCATCTACAAGCAGAAGACCACAGATCTGGATCAGGCCCGGGCGGACCTGGCCCTGTCCCAGGAGGATCTGAGCGCCGCCCAGGCGGATCTGGAGGAGTACAGGGCGGCCATTGAGAAGTCCAACGGGGAGCTGGCAGCCTCCCTGGAGGAACTGCAGCAGGCTTACGCCAATGCTGCCCTGACCCAGGATGAGCTGAACAAGGCCTATCTGGAGATTGACAGTGCCAGGCAGGAGCTGAACACCACCCGGCAGGAACTGGAGAATATTGTGGGCATCCGAACGGACATTATCGGGGCTCTCCAGTCGGCTTTCAACAATTCCACCATGAGTGTGGACGCCCAGACGGGTTCCATCACTTTTTCCTCGGATCTGCTCTTTCCCAACAACAGCGCGGAACTGTCCGAGGAGAGCCGCAAGACCTTAAAGGAGATTATCCCCATGTACCTGGATGTGCTGCTGCAGGATAATTTCAAAGGGTATATTGCGGAGATTATCATTGAAGGGCATACGGATACCAATGGAAGCTATGAGTGGAATATGGAGCTGTCTTCACGAAGGGCGTTCTCCGTGGCGGACTTCTGCCTGGATGCCCGGAACGGGCTCACCGAGGAGAAGATAGCACAGCTCAGGGGACTGCTCACTGTAAACGGTCGTTCTTTCAGCCGCCCGGTCTATGGCACGGACGCTCTGGGACGGCCCACCTCTGAGATCAACATGGAGGCCTCCCGGCGGGTGGAGATCAAGTTCCGCCTGAAGGAGGACGAGATGATCGAGAAGATCGCGGAAGTGCTGGGACAGCGGTAATTTTTCCGGATTTTGAGAAAAAGTTTAGAGTTTGTTAATTGATTTCTGTGTGTATAGTGTTATAGTGGTTATAGAACAAGAAAATTTTCAGACACGCCCCAGGCGGGCAGAATGGAGTCATTATGAACATACAGAAATTTACGCAGAAATCCCTCCAGGCTGTGGAAGGGTGCGAAAAGGCAGCCTATGAGTACGGAAATCAGGAGATTGAACAGGAGCATCTGCTGTACAGCCTGCTGACTCTGGAGGACAGTCTGATTCTGAAGCTGATAGAGAAGATGGAGATCCAGAAGGAGCATTTTGTGAACCGCGCAGAGAGGGCGGTGGCAAAGCGCACCAAGGTTCAGGGGGGAAAGGCCTATGTGGGCAAGGATCTGAACAATGTGCTTCTGGGGGCGGAGAACGAGGCAAAGCAGCTGGGAGATGAGTATGTGTCCGTGGAGCATCTTTTCCTGGCCATGCTCAAGGAGCCCAACCGGGAGATTGAGGCCATCTGGAAGGAGTACGGCATCACCAGGGAGCGCTTTCTCCAGGCGCTCTCCACAGTCCGGGGCAATCAGAGAGTCACCAGCGACAACCCGGAGGCCACCTATGACACCCTGGAAAAATACGGCCAGGAGCTGGTGGAGAAGGCCAGGAACCACAAGCTTGACCCTGTCATCGGCAGGGACGGGGAGATCCGGAACATTATCCGGATCCTCTCCCGGAAGACCAAGAACAACCCTGTGCTGATCGGGGAGCCGGGGGTGGGAAAGACGGCGGTGGTGGAAGGCCTGGCCCAGAGGATTGTCCGGGGGGATGTGCCCCAGGGGCTGAAGGACAAGAAGATTTTTGCCCTGGATATGGGCTCCCTGGTGGCGGGGGCCAAGTACAGGGGGGAATTTGAGGAGCGTCTGAAGGCGGTGCTGGAGGACGTGAAGAACAGCGACGGCCAGATCCTTCTCTTTATCGACGAGCTCCACACCATTGTGGGGGCGGGGAAGGGGGACGGCGCCCTGGACGCGGGCAATATGCTCAAGCCCATGCTGGCCAGGGGGGAGCTGCACTGCATCGGCGCCACCACTCTGGACGAGTACAGGAAATATATTGAAAAGGATCCTGCCCTGGAAAGGCGTTTCCAGCCGGTTCTGGTGGAGGAGCCCACGGTGGAGGACACGGTGTCCATTCTGCGGGGACTGAAGGAGCGCTATGAGGTGTACCATGGAGTTAAAATTATGGACAATGCCCTTATCAGCGCGGCGGTGCTCTCCAACCGTTATATCTCCGACCGTTTTCTGCCTGACAAGGCTATTGACCTGGTGGACGAGGCCTGCGCCCTGATCAAGACGGAGCTGGACAGCATGCCCTCGGAACTGGACCAGATGCAGCGGAAGATTATGCAGATGGAGATTGAGGAGGCGGCCCTGAAGAAGGAAGAGGACCGGATGAGCCAGGAGAGGCTGGTCAGTCTGCAGAAGGAGCTTGCGGAGCTGAAGGAGGAATTTGCGGCCGGGAAGGCTCAGTGGGACAATGAGAAGGCCTCCGTGGAAAAGCTCTCCAGGCTGCGGGAGGAGATCGACGGGGTGAACGGGGAGATTCAGAGCGCCCAGGTGGAGGGCAATCTGGAGAAGGCGGCGGAGCTGCGCTATGGCAGGCTGCCGGCCCTGAAGAAACAGCTGGAGCAGGAGGAGCAGGGGGCCGCAGAGCGCAGTCTGGTGCGGGAGAAGGTCTCCGAGGACGAGATTGCCAGGATCATCTCCCGCTGGACGGGGATCCCTGTGGCAAAGCTCACCGAGAGCGAGAGGAACAAGACCCTGCACCTGGACGCGGAGCTTCACAGAAGGGTTATCGGCCAGGACGAGGGAGTCACCAAGGTGGCGGAGGCCATCCTTCGGTCCAAGGCGGGCATCAAGGATCCCGACAAGCCCATCGGTTCCTTCCTGTTCCTGGGGCCCACCGGTGTGGGCAAGACGGAGCTGGCAAAATCTCTGGCGGCGGCTCTCTTCGACGACGAGAACAGTATGGTGCGCATTGACATGAGCGAATACATGGAGAAATACTCTGTGTCCAGGCTCATAGGAGCGCCTCCCGGATATGTGGGTTATGAGGAGGGCGGTCAGCTGACAGAGGCGGTGCGCAGGAAGCCCTACAGTGTGGTGCTGTTTGACGAGATAGAGAAGGCCCACCCGGATGTGTTCAATGTCTTCCTGCAGATTCTGGACGATGGGCGGATCACGGATTCCCAGGGCCGGACGGTGGACTTTAAGAACACCATTCTGATTATGACTTCCAATATCGGGGCAGGCCATCTGCTGGAGGGCATCCGGCCGGACGGGGAGATTGCCCCTGAGGCGGAAGCACGGGTGATGGGGGAACTGCGGAACCATTTCCGGCCGGAGTTTTTGAACCGGCTGGACGAGACGGTGCTGTTCAAGCCCCTGACCCGGGAGAATATCACTGCCATTGTTGCCCTGATCACCGCCGACCTGAACCGGCGGCTGGAGGACAGGGATCTGGAGCTGGAAATCAACCAGGAGGCCCTGGCGTTTATTGTGGAAAATGCCTACGATCCTGTATATGGGGCCAGGCCTCTGAAACGCTATATTCAGAAGCATGTGGAGACCCTGGTGGCCAGGATGATCCTGGAGGACGGCGCGGCGCCGGGGGATACGGTGCTGATCTCCCTGGAGCAGGGGGAGCTGGCGGCCTCCGTAAAGTGATGGCGATATAACATGTGGCGGCGCCGACTTTGATGATTCGACCGGCTGTTCTGTTTCTTACAGGACAGCCGGATTTTTTTATTTTTTGCAGAAATATCCGCTGTGTTTCGACAATTCAAACGCACGCTTTCGCATATATTTTCTTATTACATCTTAAAGAATCTACAGAAAAATTTAAGAAATTTTCAAAAAACCCTTCAATCTTTTCAGGGGAGCTTCCTGTATAATGGGGACACGGTGTTTTTCTGAAGTATAATTCATAGAAATAAGGAGAAGGTTATGGAGACGAAAAGAAAAGCGGGGGCAGGAAGGAAGGCAAAATATATATTGTTTGCCGTTGAGATTGTGGTTATTGTGGCTATGCTGGTGGTGCTGTTCCTGGTGATGAACAAGACCAGCGAGGGTCCCAAGGTGGCGACGCTGAATCCCAAGGTGCTGGAAATCCATGAGGAGGTGCAGCAGCTGAAGGAGGAGGGCGGCACCATGCAGGGGTACATGAATGTGGCGCTGTTTGGCCTGGATGCAAAGTCGGACAATGAACTTTTCATGAACAGCCGCAGCGACACCACCATGATCGCCAGCATCAATCTTGACACAGGGGATATCAAGCTTGTCAGTGTGTATCGGGATACATACCTGAATCTGGGCACGGATTATTACTGGAAGTGTAACTCGGCTTACTCTTACGGCGGGGCGGAGCAGGCCATTAAGATGCTGAACATGAATCTGGACATGGATATTACGGATTTTGTGGCTGTGGGCTACAAGGGGCTGATCCATGTGATCGACGGTCTGGGAGGCGTCTATATTGAGGTGGACAGTGAGGAGCTGAAGCACATCAACAACTATCAGATCAGTATTGCGGCAGTGCTCAAGTGCGATTATGTTCCTGTAACAGAGACAGGCCTGCAGCTGCTGAATGGTCTTCAGGCCACGGCATACTGCCGTATCCGCCAGACCAAGGGGGATGATTTTAAGCGTGCGGCCCGGCAGAGGGAAGTGATCATGGCCATTGAAGAGCAGGCGAAAAAGGCGGATCTTGCCACGCTGACCCAGGTGTTTAACGACTGCATCGGGGACGTATACACCAGCATTGACTCGGAGGACATTCTTGCTCTGATAGGCAATATTGCCAACTACAGGATTGTAGAGGAGGACGGCTTCCCTCAGAGCAGCATGAGAACCACTGCAAGAATGGGGGCCAAGGGTGACTGTGTTATCCCTGTGGATCTGGAGAGCAATGTGGTGTGGCTGCATCAGTTCCTGTTCGGCGATGAAGATTATAAGGTGACAGACAGTGTGAAGAAGTACGGCGAGCAGATTAAGGCGGATACGGCCCCTTATCTTTCCAAGTAACGCTGTCTTAGGAAGAAAATGGTGTATTCATGTGGGAGAAAGGGGTGCGGCATGCTGCCAAAAGATCCGGTTATGCTTTTGAGTGTTGTCAATACGAAACTGAGGGACAGATACGGCAGTCTGGAGCTTCTCTGCCAGGACCTGGATGGGGACAGGGAGCAGATTGTGGAAACGCTGGCCAGGATAGACTACCATTATGACCCGGAGAGGAATCAGTTTGTCTAGCCGGAAGAGGGGCCTGCGCTGTGAGATCTGTACAGGATGCGGCCTGTGCCCGGGGGTGCGTCCGTCCGGCGCAGCCTCTGTGGGGATGGCGGTACCGGGGACGGCGTTCCGGGAGGCGGGCTCTGGGGGAACGGCTGACAGGCTGGGGGAATCTGGCTCAGCGGTGGACGGTTCGGCGGACGCCGGGTGTGCCCGGTGGGCAGCAGGGAGGCCCGGATCAGGCAGGGAGGCAGGAGTGCTGCAGGTGCTGGCAGGGGATGCCCTGGGAGGAAAGAGCCGTCCCCTGGGGGGCTGCGGCAGGCGACTGGCGGCCGTGGATGTGGGCACCACCACCATAGCCATGCTTCTGTACCGGGAGGACGGCAGTGTGGCGGACAGGTACGTGGCTCTCAATCCTCAGGCCGTGTACGGGGCGGATGTGCTGTCCAGAATCCAGGCGGCGGAAGACAAAACATGCCGGGAGGAGATGTACAGGCAGGTGCGGGGCATTCTGGAAAAGGGTGTGCGGCGCTTCGGAAGGCTTCTGCAGGAGGGAGAAAGCCTGTACATGGTATTGGCGGCCAACACGGCCATGACTTATCTTCTGATGGGATGGGACAGTGTGGATCTGGGCCGTGCTCCTTTTACGGCAGGGCACCTGTCTGCAGCGGTGACGGAGGCTGCAGGGGTTCCCTGCTTTGTATTTCCGGGGATGTCCGCCTTTGTGGGTGGGGATATCACGGCGGGGGTGCATGCCTGCGGGATGGCGGAGAGGGAAGAGATCACACTGCTTGTGGATCTGGGCACCAACGGTGAGATGGTGCTGGGGAACTGCCGCAGGAGGATTGCCTGTGCCACTGCCGCAGGGCCTGCCTTTGAAGGCGGTGCCAACAGAGGAATATGGGGAGCGGACATGGTGGGGCTTCTGGCGGTGCTTCTGGAGGAAGGGATTGTGGACGGGACAGGCCTGCTGGCGCCGGAGTTTTTTGAAGAGGGTATCCGCATCGGCAATGTTCTGGTGACGCAGCAGGCGATTCGGAGTGTGCAGCTGGCAAAAGGAGCCATTGCAGCGGGTATGGAAGTCCTGCTGCAGAAGTATGGCATTGAGCCCCGGCAGGTGGACAGAGTGGTGCTGGCAGGGGGATTTGGCTATTATCTGAACCCCCGGGCGGCCGCCAGGATTGGGCTTCTGCCGCGTCTGCTGGCGGAAAAAGCTTTTCCGGGGGGAAATACAGCTCTGGCAGGGGCTCTGCGGGCAGGGCGGGAACTGTTTGCAGGTTTGACAGTGGGCAGGATGCTTGAGAAGACTGCGGAGGGAACAGAGGTGATCAACCTTGCGCTGGAGCCGGACTTTGAGAGCCATTATCTGCAGAGAATGAATTTTTACTAATCCGACCGCGCCGGGTACCTTGAGCATGGGGGCGCAGGATGTGAGAGATCCGGGCCAAAGGAGACTGTCCTTTGGCCCAAAATACTGCAGATTGGAGTATACTTAGGAGAAGGGCACCACATCCGCCACCGCCTCCTGAAGGGATATGGGGAGGTCTTCCTGGTCAATGTCCAGAAGGCTGTATCTGTCGTTTCCCATTCCAAGCTCCTTCATATAAGTCAGCTGACGGAATCCGTGGCGGCTTTCCATGCGCTCTGCCAGACACTTATGGTCGCTTTCTTTCAGGGCATAGACCAGGTCCACGCTGGCCTGATCGGCAGCCAGGATGTCCGTGGAAGCCACAATGCCGATATTGGGCGTGGCCACCGGTTCTGCGGCGGTGCCTTCGCAGTCGCAGGAGACGGACATGTTCCGAAGAACATTGATGTAGACAATATTCTGGCCGAAATAGTCTGTCACGGCCTTGGCGGATTCTGTCATCCGCTCCATAAATTCTTCCTTGGAGATATCCCACATGTTATCGGAACCAGGGGTGGTATGGATCATCGCCTTTCCGATTCTTCCGTCCGCGCAGCCAATGCCGATGTTTTTTCCGGAGCCTCCAAAGCCGCCCATGGTGTGTCCTTTGAAATGGGTCAGCACCAGCATGGAGTCATAGTTTACAATGTTCTTCCCCATTGACATCTCGCTGAACCATTTGCCGTTCTTCACAGGCAGGCTGACGGTGCCGTCCTCGTCCAGGATATCCACCGGGCAGAAGGTCCATCCGTTGACCTGGAGGGTTTCCCTGTGCTGTCGGGTGGTGTAGCGGTCTCCCTCGTAGTAGGTGTTGGTTTCCACAATGACTGCTTCCGACATTTCTTTTGCGAGCAGTTCCCTGACCCAGGGGCGCGGGATGATATTGGGGCCGTTTTTCTCGCCGGTGTGAAGTTTTACGGCAATTTTGCCGGAGAGCCGGCTTTTGACCTTCTGAAAAATTTTCTGCAGACCCTCAGCGGAGAGATCCTTTGTAAAGTAAACGATGGATTCATCCCCTGTGCGCTGTTCCCGGAGAATATATTTTTCTCCGCCTCCGCCCGGAACCATTTTTTTAAGTGCCATATGCTGTCCTCCTGTCAGGGATTTAAGTTACGTCCCCATTCTGTTTGCCGCGTGGTGCGGCTTCTTTAGATTGTAGCATAAATGCGCATACAAATCCATTAAAAAAATGGATTTAACTGTCATTTAGACCGATTTCTATATAGTGTGTATGTTAACAGAGGGACCTGTTTTGCAAGGTTTCCGCCGGATTTTTTATATAGTTATTGGCCCAAAGTGTTGACATTTCCTGGATTTGGGTTTATACTTTGTCTGTAAACGATGATAATTAGAGTAAGAGTGGCCCGGAGGCCACTCTTACTTGCATGTTAGAGAAATTTTTTGGAGGTTGCAGATGTCCCGGAGGGAAGAGTACGAAGCAAGGACAGAGGAGCTGTTGAGGCCCATTGCCGAGGCCGGCGGCGTGACCATATACGATGTGGAGTATGTGAAAGAGGGAGGGACCTACTGCCTCCGGGTCTATATTGACAAGCCGGAGGGAGTGGGGATTCTGGACTGTGAGACGGTAAGCCGCGCTCTCTCCGAGCAGCTGGACAGGGAGGATTTTATCCCGGATGCGTACAACCTGGAGGTCAGCAGCCCGGGACTTGGACGCACCCTGAAAAAGGATAAGCACCTGCAGGCGAGCCTGGGCCGGGAGGTGGAAGTCCGCCTTTACAAGCCCGTGGAGAAGTGCAGAGATTTTTCCGGCACCCTGGAGGGATTTGACACGGACAGCATCACCATCCTGGAGGGAGACGTCCCCAGGACTTTCCGGCGGGCGGAGGTAGCCCTGATCCGTCTGGCAATTGACTTTTGAGACATATTCTGCAGCGCGGCCGGGAGAAATGCCGTGGACACTTGGGTTTGGCGGACAGCCAGAATGGAGGAAATAATGAACAAGGAAATGATGGAAGCGCTTGACATTTTGGAAAGGGAGAAGGAGATCAGCAAGGAGACCCTGTTTGAGGCCATTGAGAACTCGCTGCTGACCGCCTGCAAGAACCATTTTGGCAAGGCGGACAACATGCGTGTTGAGATTAACAGGGAGACTTGTGATTTTCTGGTATATGCGGAGAAAGAGGTCGTGCTCACGGCTGACGACGTGGAAGACCCTGTACTGCAGATATCCCTGGAAGATGCGAAAGAGATTTCCTCCAGAGCCCGGGTTGGTGATATGATTCATGTGGAGATTAAATCAAAGGAGTTCGGCCGCATTGCCACCCAGAATGCGAAGAACGTGATCCTCCAGAAAATCCGCGAGGAGGAGAGGAGCGTTGTATTTAATCAATACTATGAAAAAGAACGGGAGGTTGTGACAGGTGTGGTGCAGCGTTATCTGGGGAAAAACGTCAGCATCAACCTGGGCAAGGCCGATGCCATGCTCAGCGAGAGCGAGCAGGTGAAGGGAGAGGTGTTCCGGCCAACAGAACGTATCAAAGTATACATTCTGGAGGTAAAGAACACGCCCAAGGGTCCCCGTATCAATGTGAGCCGCACCCATCCGGAGCTTGTGAAAAGGCTGTTTGAGTCCGAGGTGACGGAGATTCGGGACGGCACTGTGGAGATTAAAAGTATCGCCCGGGAGGCCGGCAGCCGTACCAAGATCGCCGTGTGGAGCAACAATCCCAATGTGGACGCGGTGGGCGCCTGCGTGGGCATGAACGGAGCCAGGGTGAATGCCATTGTGGATGAGCTGCGTGGGGAGAAGATAGACATTGTAAACTGGAATGACAATCCCGGAAACCTGATTCAGAATGCGCTCTCACCCGCCAAGATCGTCACTGTGTTTGCCGACCCGGACGAGAAGACGGCCAAGGTGGTGGTTCCTGACGGGCAGCTGTCGCTGGCTATCGGCAAGGAGGGGCAGAACGCCAGGCTTGCCGCCAGGCTGACTGGCTATAAGATAGATATCAAATCCGAGACCCAGGCCAAAGATGCTCCCGGATTCCGGTATGAGGATTATATGGATGAGGGTTATGAAGAGTATGACGATTATGAGTCATACGAGGACTTTGGGGAGCAGGAGAACGGATATGGTACATCCAGGGAATATGAGGGGAGCACATACGGCGCCGCCAATGAATATGAGGAGGGGGCGGCAGGAGAGCCCGAATACAGCGGAGTCATCCAGCAGGAGGAAGATGCGGCAGGAGAACCTGTAGAATCCCCATACGGCGCAGCCAGCCAGTATGAGGAGAATGAGGCGGGAGAACCCGGGGAGCTCCAGTACGGCGCCGCCGGTGAATATGAGGAGGCAGCAGGAGAGGCCGAAGAGTCCGAATACAGTGGGAACAGCCAGTATGAGGAGGATGCGGCGGCAGGAGAATCGGCGGAACTCCAGTATGGCGCAGAGCAGGAGAGTGTACCCGGTGAAGGAGATGGAGATGAACAGCCAGTTTCCGATGAGACCGGGGAGATTTCAGCGGAGGGGTAAATCGGATATGCGGTAAAAGGAACCCAGGGCAGGGACAACCAGCGGCTCTTCCGGGCTGAGGAACGAGGTGAGTGGGCAGATGGCGAAAAAAATTCCTATGAGGCAGTGTACGGGCTGTGGACAGATGAAGGGAAAGCGGGATATGATGAGAGTCCTGAAGACAGCCGAAAATGAGATATGCCTGGATACAACAGGCAAGAAGAATGGAAGAGGCGCATATGTTTGTATGAGCAGGGAGTGCCTGCAGCTGGCCCGGAAGAACAGGGGCCTGGAGCGTTCGTTTAAGATGAGCATACCAAGAGAAGTATATGACAGTTTAGAGGGGGAGTTTGAGAGGCTTGAAGCAGAGTAAGGTTCTATCGCTTTTAGGGATTGCCATGCGGGGGCATAATCTCGTCAGCGGCGAATTTCAAACCCTGGAGGCAGTCAGGAAAGGCTCCGCCATGATGGTGATCATAGCGGAAGATGCATCGGAGAATACCAGAAAGTTATTTACCAATAAGTGTTCCTATTATGGGGTGCCCTTCGCGGTCTTCGGCAGGAAAGAAGAACTGGGCAGGGCAATTGGGAAAGACATGCGGTCCTCCATGGGCATATGCAGCGCAGGATTAGCGGATGCCATTATAAAGCAACTGGAAGAGAAGCAATGCGCCGTCAATGGCAGAAATGGAGGAGAGCATGGCGAAGATAAGGGTACATGAGCTTGCAAAGGAATTGGATGTGCAGAACAAGGATATTCTGAGCTTCCTGCAGGGAAAGGGAGTTGAGGCGAAGGCTGCACAGAGTTCTGTGGACGAGGATGCTGCCCGGCTGGTGCGGAAGGCATTTGGCGGGGGCGCCCCAAGCGGCGATGCAAAGGCGGCAGCTCCCTCAAAGCGGGAACCTGAAAAAGAACCTCTCCGGAAGCCTGGAGCGGAAGCAAAAGCCAAAGAACCATCCCGGAAACCTGAGGGCGAGGCCAGGGAATCCCCCGGACAGCCGTCCTCGGGCAGAGGACCCGGCGGGCCGGAGGCCGGCAGAGAAGGAACGGAGAAAAAAACCATAAAACCCGAAATGAAATCTGAAATAAAATCTGATAAGAAAGAGTTGGAAAAGAAAGAATTGGAGAAGAAAGTAACAGGTAAGGAAGAAGCTGTAAAGCAGGAAACCGTAAAGCAGGCAAAGAATGCAGCAGACACGCCGAAGAAAAAGCTTATCATTGTGAGCAATCCCCAGTACTCGGAGATGAAGGAACAGCGCTCCGGGCAGGGCGGAAACGGCAGACGCCAGGGGGGACAGGGCAATCAGGGCGGCCAGAATAGTCAGAATAACCAGAACAGGAGGCAGGGCGGCCAGGGAAATCAGAATGGTCAGAACCGTTCTCAGGGCGGCCAGAACCGCTCCCAGGGCGGGCAGAATCGTGGACAGGGAGGCCGCGGCAGAACCCAGGCCAGTGCGCCGGTGCGCCAGCCCATCAGGCCCCTGACTCCTCCTTCTCCCACGCCCGCGGTGCAGATGGTGCCCCCTAAGCCCCAGACCAAGGCTCCCCGTCCTGAACCGGCGGAGAACCGCCAGACCCAGGCTGTGCGTGAGGCAGAGCAGCAGGTGAAGAAGACTGAGGCAGCCAGGGCGGAAATGCCCGCGAACGACAGGCCTCAGGGTGACAGGGTACAGAATGACAGGCCTGCAAACGACAGGGCACAGAATGACAGGCCCAGGAATGACAGGCCTCAGGGCGACAGACCCAGAGAAGACAGGGGCGACAGGCCCAGGGATGACAGGTACCAGGGCGACAGACCCAGGAACGACAGACCCAGAGAAGACAGGGGCGACAGATCCAGAAACGACAGGCCCCAGGGTGACAGGCCCAGGAACGACAGGTACCAGGGCGGCGGTCAGGACAGACCTGCCAGGGACGGACGCTATCAG
This sequence comes from uncultured Acetatifactor sp., assembly GCA_910587755.1. Taxonomy (GTDB): domain Bacteria; phylum Bacillota; class Clostridia; order Lachnospirales; family Lachnospiraceae; genus Acetatifactor. Next base: position 26,756 of record CAJUNZ010000025.1, read on the forward strand.
GGAGGCCGCGGCCAGGACGGACGGGACGGCAGAGGCCAGGGCGGCTATCAGGGAGGCCGCGGTCAGGACGGACGGGACGGCAGAGGCCAGGGCAGCTACCAGGGCGGCAGCGGCAGAACCGGACAGTACCAGTCAAGAGGAGGTGACGGCCAGAATGCCAGAACCCAGGGCGACAGGCAGAATGGATATCAGAGAGGCGGCAGGCCTGGCATGGGAGGCGCTCCGGGTGAGCGGCGCGGTCCTGGCGGTGGTCCGGGGGGCAGCCGCGGCTTTAACGGTGCACCGCGCGATGGCCGCGGCAATGGCGGACCGGGAGGCGGATTTAGAGACAATAAACCGGGCAAAGGCTTCGGCGGAGAGTCTCCTGCAAAGGATATGGAGAAGAAGCGCGAGGAAGAAAAGAGGCGCGCAAGCAGCCAGGAGAAGAGCAAGCGCTCCAAGAAAGACCATATCTACGAGGAGGACGAAGCGGTAAAGAACAGGCCCGGCAGATTTATCCGGCCTGAGAAGAAGAAGGAAGAAGCGGCGGAAGAAGTGATCAAGGTGATCGTACTTCCGGAGCGCATCACCATCAAGGATCTGGCAGACAAGATGAAGCTGCCCCCTGCCATGCTGGTGAAAAAGCTCTTCCTGGAGGGCAAGATTGTCACCGTGAACCAGGAGATTTCCTACGAGGACGCGGAGAACATTGCCATGGAACACGACATTCTCTGCGAGAAGGAAGTCAAGGTGGATGTAATCGAGGAACTGCTGAAGGAAGGGGAGGAGGACGAGGCTTCCCTGGTGGAGCGGCCTCCCGTCATCTGCGTCATGGGACATGTGGACCACGGCAAGACCTCCCTTCTGGACACCATCAGAAAGACAAATGTTACCGACAGGGAGGCAGGGGGTATTACGCAGCACATTGGTGCGTATACTGTGAATGTGAGCGGAAGGAAGATTACCTTCCTGGATACCCCTGGCCATGAGGCTTTTACCGCCATGCGTATGCGCGGGGCCAACTCCACGGACATTGCGATCCTGGTGGTGGCGGCGGACGACGGCGTTATGCCTCAGACCATTGAGGCCATCAGCCATGCCAAGGCTGCAGGCACGGAGATTGTGGTGGCGGTGAACAAGATCGACAAGCCGTCCGCCAATATCGAGAGGGTGAAGCAGGAGCTCACGGAGTACGAGCTGATCGCCACCGACTGGGGCGGAAACACGGAGTTTGTGCCGGTGTCCGCCAAGTCCGGACAGGGTATCGAGGAGTTGCTGGAGACCATTCTTTTGACAGCGGACATTATGGAGCTGAAGGCCAATCCCAACAGAAGGGCCAGGGGGCTGGTTATCGAGGCCGAGCTGGATAAGGGCAGGGGACCTGTGGCAACGGTTCTGGTGCAGAAGGGAACCCTCCATGTGGGAGATTTTATCTCCGCAGGCGCCTGCTACGGCAAGGTCAGAGCCATGATAGACGACAAGGGCAGAAGAGTAAAGGAGGCAACGCCTTCTATGCCCGTGGAGATACTGGGGCTGTCAGACGTGCCCACCGCAGGAGAAGTTTTCCTGGCCCATGAGAATGACAAGACGGCCAAGTCCTATGCGGAGACCTACCTTGCCCAGAACAAGGAGAAAATGCTGGAGGAGACCAAGAGCAAGATGTCCCTGGACGACCTGTTCTCCCAGATCAAGGAGGGCAGTCTGAAGGAGCTGAACCTGATTGTAAAGGCGGACGTACAGGGCAGCGTGGAGGCGGTGAAACAGTCTCTGGTGAAGCTGTCCAACGAGGAAGTGGTGGTGAAGTGCATTCACGGCGGCGTGGGAGCCGTCAACGAGTCCGACGTCACCCTGGCCAGCGCCTCCAATGCCATTATCATCGGTTTCAACGTGCGGCCTGACACCACCGCGAAAGCCACGGCGGAGCGGGAAGGCGTGGATATGAGGCTGTATAAGGTCATCTATCAGGCCATCGAAGATGTGGAAGCGGCCATGAAGGGCATGCTGGATCCGGTGTTCGAGGAGAAAGTGCTGGGGCATGCGGAGATCAGGCAGATATTCAAGGCTTCCCAGATTGGAAATATTGCAGGATCCTATGTGCTGGACGGCGTGTTCCAGAGAGGGTGCAAGATCCGTATCACCCGGGAGGGCAGCCAGATCTACGAGGGTGCGCTTGCTTCCCTGAAGCGGTTTAAGGATGATGTGAAGGAAGTAAAAGAAGGCTTTGAGTGCGGACTTGTGTTCGAGGGCTTTGACCAGATCCAGGAGATGGATATGGTGGAGGCTTATGTCATGGTGGAAGTGCCCCGCTAGAACTCCCCTTTTTGGCGCGGGGTAACCCCGCAGGGGGCGATTGCAGTGCCGGGAGGGACAAAAAGTCCCAACGCAGAAGCGCAGCGGATTGGAGAACGGGAACAGGAATGAGAAAAAACAGTGTGAAAAATACCCGTATCAACGGGGAGATACGCAGGGTGATGGCCGAGGTTATCCGGGGAGAGATCAAGGATCCCCGGATCGATCCCTGGACAAGCGTGGTGGCTGTGGAAGTGGCGCCGGATCTGAAGAGCTGCAAGGCCTGGATCAGCGTCCTGGGCAGCCAGGAGGCCAGGGATGCCACCCTGGAAGGGCTGCGGAGCGCAGAAGGATTCATCCGCAGCCGGCTGGCGAAAACGGTGAACCTGCGCAATACGCCGGAGATCATATTCTGCATGGACCAGTCCATTGAATACGGGGTCAGCATGTCTCATAAGATTGACCAGGTAATCTCACAGGACGACGAAAATGTCCGCCTGCGGGGTGAAACCGCCCACAGTGAGGACGAGCACAACGACGAAGAGGAATGAGGTTTTCATGAGATTAGATTTGTTGGAAGAATGCAGGGATGCCGGGCGCATTGGCATCAGCGGACACGTAAGGCCGGACGGCGACTGCGTGTGCGCCTGCCTGGCCTTGTGGCAGTATCTTGCAAAATGCCTGCCGGAAGCCAGTGTGAAGGTATTTCTGGAGAAGCCGGCAGATATTTTCAGGGAGATCAAAGGGTTCGGGGAGATCAATTCCGATTTCCCCGAGGAACCTCCCTTTGACGTGTTTTTTGTCCTGGACAGCACGGCCGAGAGAATCGGCGGCGCGGGAAAATATTTTGAGACGGCAGGGAAGACCATCAATATCGACCACCATGTGAGCAACCGCGGCAGCGCTCAGATCAACTACATTATGCCCCAGGTAGGTTCCACCAGTGAACTGGTGTACGACCTTCTGGATCCGGAGATGCTGGACAGGGAACTGGCGAAAACCCTCTACACGGGCATTATTCATGACACAGGTGTATTCCAGTATTCCTGCACCACCCCCGCCACCATGGAGAAGGGTGCCAGACTTATCTCATACGGCTTTGACTTTCACAGGCTGATTCTGGAGACTTTTTATCAGAGGACCTATGTGCAGGCACAGATTCTGGGACGGGCCCTGATGGAGAGCATCCGGTTTATGGACGGCCGCTGCATTGTCAGCGCGGTGGACTCCCGGACCATGGAATTCTACAATGTGGAGCCCAAGGACCTGGACGGCATCGTGAACCAGCTGCGCAATATTGCCGGGGTGGAGTGCGCTATTTTCATGCACCAGACCGGGGGTCAGGAGTACAAGGTGAGCCTGCGATCCAGCGAGAAGGTGAATGTGGCGGAGGTGGCTTCCTATTTTGGCGGCGGCGGGCACGAGCGGGCGGCAGGCTGTACCATGACGGGCACTTTCCACGACTGTGTGAACAATCTTTCCTTACATATAGAGAAGTCGATAAAAAAATGGGAATCGGAGAATGATAAACGGAATCATTGTAGTTCATAAAGAGGCGGGCTATACCTCCCACGACGTGGTGGCAAAGATGCGTGGGATCTGCGGGCAGAAGAAGATCGGCCACACAGGCACCCTGGATCCCCAGGCCACAGGGGTGCTGCCGGTGTGCCTTGGCAGCGCCACAAAGCTCTGCGACATGCTGGCGGACAGGGACAAGGAATATGTGGCCGGACTGCTTCTGGGGGTGGAGACCGACACCCAGGATACCACCGGGCGGATTCTGGCGGAGCATCCGGTGGAGGTCTCCCGGGAGGAAGTCTGCGCCGGGGCCCTTTCTTTCGTGGGGGAGTACCTGCAGGTACCCCCCATGTATTCTGCCCTGAAAGTGGACGGAAAGAAGCTCTATGAGCTGGCAAGAGCGGGCCGTGAGGTGGAGCGGAAAGCACGTCCTGTGACCATCCATGCCCTGGAGGTCTGCTCCTGCAGTCCCCCTGAGGCGGTTCTGCGGGTGTCCTGTTCCAAGGGAACCTATATCCGGACCCTCTGCGCTGACCTGGGGGAGAAGCTGGGATGCGGCGGCGTCATGTCAAGCCTTGTGCGCACCCGGGTGGGGAATTTCTGCCTGGAGGAAGCGCTCACCCTGGGGCAGCTGCAGGAGCTGCGGGACAGGGGGGAGCTGGCTGGGGCGGTGCGGCCTGTGGACAGCATGTTCCAGGACAGTCCTGTGCTCCATGTGCAGGAGGAGTTTCTGCGTTTTCTGGAGAACGGCAACGTGATCCAGCCGGAGCAGACGGTGGAGAAGGAATGCTATGCCCCGGGCCGGTGGGTGCGGGTGTACCGCCCCGATGAGAGTTTTGCGGGAATCTACGCCTACGACCGGGCCGGTGGGAAGTACCGGCCGGTGAAAATGTTTTTATAGGGAAAGAGTGGTGACAGAGTGGAGATCATCGCGGATACATTGGACTTTGTTCTGGACAGGCCCACGGCGGCGGCCCTGGGAAAATTTGACGGCATACACATGGGCCACAGGCGGCTTCTGCAGGAGGTGTGCTCCTGCAGGGACAGGGGGCTGGCCTCCTGTGTCTTCACTTTTGAGCCCTCCCCCGCCGTGTTTTTCGGAGGAGGGGAGAGGGGGATGCTGTGTACCAGGGAGGAAAAGCGTCTGCTGCTTGCCCGGATAGGGGTGGATATTTTGATTGAGTTTCCTCTGAATGCCCGGACGGCCGCCACGCCCCCGGAACAGTTCGCCCGTCAGATCCTGGCGGGAAAGATGAAGACCCGGTTTCTGGCGGCGGGGAGGGATCTGTCCTTCGGCGCCGGGGGAGCGGGGGACGCGGCGCTTCTGGAGGAGCTGGGACCTTCCCTGGGGTTTGAGACCAGGATCATAGACAAGGTCTGTCTGGAGGGCCGGGAGGTGAGTTCCACCCTGGTGCGGGAGAAAAGATCGGAAGAGCGTCGTGTAGGGAAAGAGTGTAGATCTCGGTGGTCGC
>CAJUNZ010000026.1 GCA_910587755.1 uncultured Acetatifactor sp.
GACCACCGAGATCTACACTCTTTCCCTACACGACGCTCTTCCGATCTTATATTGCTCTCTGAGTCAGCAAGTACCGAAAATAGATAATCCCCCATACCCATATTCAGTTCATCGGCATCATTTTCTAATTGCTTCTGACCTGTTTTCTTAAAGGCAAAGAATTCTGCCACACCAGGTTTCCTATTCATACCTACATGAATCCATGAAGGATTCAAATAACTAACAATATACGGAGAATGGCTAGTAATAATGACCTTACAATCATCTAATAATTGACTAATAATCTGTATATATGCCTGGAACAATCCTGGATGAACAGAGTTTTCCGGTTCTTCAATTGCTATCAAGGAAATGTTGCTGACACTAGACACAATTATCTTCGTAAGTATCATAAAAACCCTCTTAGCTCCATCTGACATCATTGAAAAATTAACAGGATTTGTCAAGTTTCTATCTTTAACAAACAAAACATATATAGAATTAGTAAATATGAACGGTGCATTTTCAGGAAATTGTCCTTTTTCTGTAGCATTAATTTTAAAATTCTTTACTATAATATCTTCAATATTCGGAAACAACTGAAAATACACGTCCTTCAGTAACTCGAACTTATCTTCATTTTGTTTTTTTAGATTAAAAATAATACGAGGAAGATTGTCAGCGTTAATCATCTCATTCTCAAACCCTTTGCGGATGATGGGATCGGGCTGATAGAAGCTTTTTGCATCTAAATTATCTTCCATATATATTCTCATACCGTTTAACTTCTTAATAATTATCTCATAATAAAGTTCATCATATGCTCTTAGTTTATTCACAACCAGCTCCGAAGCTTCGATCTTAAGTTTTGAAGAACATCTTCCAGTCTCAGAACTTTTATACAATGCAGACTCTTTTGTTCTATTTATTAGTTGTGTATATTTTTGTCCTTTTTCATCCAGCTTCATTTTTAAGTATTCATTAACGATTTCTGGCTCCTCGTCTTCATCACACTTCCATGAAAACTCATATCCATACTGAATACGAAAGTCCTTTCCCTTATCTACTGTTAAAACCTCTACATCGAACTTGTAGTTTCGCCCCTTCATACTCTGGTTAATTGGAATAAGATTGGTATTAGCCATCATCTCCACCTTGTCATCAATGGGTGCCTTTATGAAAGTTAATCCAAAGTCAATACCAGAAAGCACATTAGATTTTCCAAAATTGTTAAGTGCAACAAGCGCTGTAATATTATCAAATGTAATTTTCACATTAGATAAATTTTTGAATCCATCTATTAGTACGGCTTGTATCTTCATAATGACACATCCTTTCTCTTTGCTCATACATACTATACCGCCTTCTTTTGTTATATGCAATATATTTTTGCTTATTTTCTTTATAATGTATCCAGAAGAACATTTTGATATTCATAACGTAATTTATTTTTACATATTTTGTTTAGGATTTTTTGCTATTTGATATTTTTTTGTAATATTAAAGCATCATTGAGTAATTCTCGGTGGATTTCATTTAGCACCATTTAATGATTTTAGAAATCAGTTATTCGTTTAACGGTAATGCTTTTACCCAAACATATAGTAACTTCGTCAATACAGTTTATAATCTCGCAGGTAGTCGGCGGGGAATAAAAAATTTCCCCTGATTTTAATGTGCCTTTAACTTTCGGTGAATATAATGATGTTAACTGATAAACAGAACCAGGTGCCCGCAAATGCGGGCGGGGAGGTAGAAAGATGAAAGCTGTAAAACCATTTTTTTCATCGGTGCGCAATGCTGTTCTGTCTATTCTGTGTGCGGTGGTTGTTCTGGCTGCAGTGGGGACAGGAATTGTCCTGGCTGTACAGGCAGTGGAAAAGGATACGCCCATGGACAGAAAGGCGGCGCTGGGGTATGCCTTGACCGATGCAGGTGTGAGTGAATCGGACATTACGGTAACAAAGCAGAAGCTGGACAGAGCGGACAACTGCTATGAAATCGAGTTTTATACAGATATGTATAAGTACGAGTATAAAATCGACGCATCCACAGGTGCGGTGGCAGGAGTGGACATTGAAGCGATATCAGCCGGAATAGCCTCCGGAGCTGCGGCTCCGGAAGGGGCATCTCCTTCCGGCGGCGGGGAGTCTCAGGAAGGAACGGAGGGAACCTCGGCGACGGGTCAGGAAGAACCCGAGGGAACCCCGGCGACAGGTCAGGAAGAACCCGAGGGAACCCTGGCGACAGGTCAGGAAGAACCTGAGGGAACTTCAGCGACAGGTCAGGGGGGAGCTGAGGGAACCCAGACGGCAGGCCAGGAAGGAGAGGCTGTGGATTTGGAGGCGGCTAAGGCAGCAGCTTTGGCCGATGCAGGTTTTTCTGCCGCCGATGTGACTTTCACAAAGACAAAAGAGGATATGGACGACGGAATGCCGGTATATGATATTGAGTTCTATACGGCTTCAGCCCAGTACGACTATGAAATCAGTGCGATTACAGGCGCTGTTTTGGATAAGAGCATGGAGGCATTTCAGGCCGGTGGATCCGGCCAGGCTTCTGCTTCTGGAAGCGCTGGGACAGGAACTGCCGGCTCCGGAAGCGCTGGAACAGGAACTGCCGGCTCCGGAAGCGCCGGCACAGGAACTGCGGGTTCCGGCAGTACAGGAAGTAATCCGGGTCAGACTTCAGACATTAATCTGAACCGGGCGAAGGAAATCGCAGTGGCCGACGCAGGCCTTGCCCTGTCAGATGTCACCTTTACAAAGGCAGAGCAGGACTGGGATGACGGAGTAAGCGTATATGAACTGGAATTCTATACCACGGCGGCAGAGTATGAGTATGAGATATTTGCTTCTAACGGGGGTATCAAGGACAGCGAGGTAGAATGGTTTCAGCCTGCCTCCGCATCGGGGGATGGCAGCCGCTCCTACATCGGAGTGGACCAGGCAAAAGAGATTGCCCTCAACCATGCGGGCTGTGATCTGACCGAAGTGATTTTTACCAAGGCAAAAGTGGAGCAGGATGACGGTTATTCCCAGTATGAGATTCAGTTCTGCCATGGCAGCTCGGAATATGAGTACTGCATAGAGGCTTATACGGGAGGAATCCTGGAGTGGGAGTGCGGCAGCTGTGACAATTCTTCCCATAACCACAGAGGACACAGCAGCGGACATCATCGTTAGTGTATGCATGCAGAAGGCGGGAGTAACTTCCCCCGCCATCACAATCAGATTGAAACAATAAAACAGCTGCCCCACCTATTGGAAGAATGCGAGAGCATATGTCCAACAGGCGGGGCGGCTTTTCTGTCATGGAAGGAAAAGACACTGGGCCTCTTTTTGGAGGGGCCCTTTTTTAGCGGCAGCCAATCACTTTCAGATTTTCCCATATTCTGAACGCAGGTGGCGGAGAATGCTGTTTCTGTTGGAGGAGCGGAGACCTTCGGCAGCCTGAATCAGCTGTTCAATCCGGGCAGAGTCCCCTTCTTCCGCCCAGTATGCAGCCAGCTGGTAATAAGTCTGGCTCACATCCGTGCCGGTGCCGACGGCGAATTCCAGGAGTATGGCGGCTTCCCTGGGATGGTCTGCCGCAGCCAGAGCCTCGGCCCATTTCTGTAGTGTGCGCACCAACAGCGTATAATTCTGATCGTACTGTGATAAATCATTGATGTTTGCGGTGCCGTACTCCAGCTTCAGGTCGGTGTTGGACCAGCCTGTGAGATTCACAATCTTCATGGAGGTAAGGGACTCTATTGTTTCAATGCATTCCATGACCGCAGCGTCATCGTTGAGAAGATGTGTGGGAAAGGTCTCAAGAGGGATCTTAATATATCTTAAACCGTCAAGGGACTTACGACGGACAGAGTTTGCCCGCGTCTCCCGGGCCCAGAATTCTTTTTCATCAAGCTTGCTGCGCTTGGAGTAGCGTTTTGCATTGAAGGAAACAAGCAGTGCAAGGACAATAAAACTTGCCAAAAATCCGAAAGTCATATATAATTCCTTTCATAAGGAAGAGTCTTCACACAGCTGATACGGTTTAGCGTTTTAAATAAGCTGATCAGCCCTTTTTGACAGTTCCTAAGAGAAACAGGTCAACAGTCTGGTATGCGCCCTTCAGGGGCAGTAAGGAGTATAAAATGTTCAATATGCATCATAAAAACACAAAACAGAAAATATCAGCCATTATTGTTATCATAATGGTTCTTGCCATGATCATACCAACTTTATCATATTTGTTCTATTAAATCAATAGAATGATATACAGGAAATGAGGCGGATTATGAGAAATTGGATGAAAAAGGGATGCCTGACTCTGCTGACGGCGGCATGCATCCTTGCGGTGGGTATGAATCTTGGGGGCGTGACCGCCGGGGCTCAGGGAACCTGGGGCGGAGCCGGTTATGAATCCTCCTCAAGCTCCGGCGCGATCAAAAAAGGGGTCTTTGCGGACGGCATAGAACTGTCCGGCATGACTGCCTCAGAGGCGGAGCAGGCGGTCAGCGCCTATGTGGAGAGCTTAAAAGGCGTACAGATCACCCTGATCGCAGGGGGCGGCGCGGAAGTGGTGGTGACGGCGGGTGAGCTGGGGCTTCACTGGGGCAATCCGGAGCTGGTGACAGATGCCCTGGAGCTGGGCACCCGGGGCAATGTGATTGAGCGCTATAAAATCATGAAGGATCTGCAGCGGGAGAATTATGTTCTGCCCATCAAGCTCTCGTTCGATATGCAGACAATCAGTGATATCCTCATTGCCAGGTGCGCGGTGCATGACCAGAGGGCGGTGAGTCCCACTCTGACCCGGGAGAACGGCCAGTTCCACATTGTGGAAGGGCGCACGGGCTATATGCTGGACGTGGAGACTTCCATTGACAAAGTGAACGGGTTTCTGACCGGGGAATGGGACCGGCAGGCCTGTACCATTGTGCTGGATGTGGCGGTGGAGCAGCCCCAGGGGAATCAGGAGGATCTGCAGCAGGTGAGGGATGTTCTGGGAACTTTTACCACATCATATTCTTCATCCGGACCATCCAGAAGCGCCAATGTACAGAACGGCTGCCAGCTTGTGAACGGCATTCTTCTCTACCCGGGGGAGGAGTTTTCCATGTACGAGAATGTGGCTCCTTTTTCCGAGGCAAACGGCTACTACATGGCGGGATCTTACATGAACGGCAAGGTGGTTGACAGCCTGGGCGGGGGAATCTGTCAGGTTTCCACCACACTGTACAACGCTGTGCTGCTGGCGGAACTGGAGATCACGGAGCGTCATAACCACTCTATGATTGTGTCCTATGTGGACCCTTCCGCCGACGCGGCCATAGCCGAGAGCGCCGGGAAGGATTTCCGCTTTAAGAACAACCTGGACTATCCCGTCTACATAGAGGGATACACTCAGAACAAGAAGATCACCTTCACCATTTACGGAAAAGAGACCCGGGCCGCAGGCAGAAGCGTCCGCTATGAGAGCGAAGTCTTAGAGACCATCCGGCCTGAATCGGATACCATCTATGCAGATGCCAGCCAGCCCATCGGTTATATTGTGACGGTCAGCGCCCATATCGGCTATAAGGCCCGACTGTGGAAAGTGGTGACGGAGAACGGTGTGGAGGTAAGCCGCACCCAGGTCAACAGCAGCAGCTATAAAATGGTTCCCAGAAGCGCCACCGTGGGCACGGCCACTGCCGATCCGGCAGCGCAGGAGCAGATTATGGCGGCAATCGGCACCAACAGCATAGACCACATTAAAAATGTGATTGCGCAGCTGACGGCACCGCCGCAGACAGATCCGGCAACACCGGAAGCTCCTCCTGCCGCAGATCCGGTAGCGCCGGTAGCGCCGGAGACGCCCACAGAGATTATTGATGATTAGTCAAAACCGGCCGGAGTCTGGAAAAGGGGAAATATCAGGGCCTGATGGGGAGGGAGTCCCCATAAGGGCGGCAGCGCTGCAGAAGGGTGTGGAGGCAGGGATGAGAATTGGCAAGGTGCCGGAGAATGTTTTAAAGCGGGCTGTGTTCAGACAGATCAGAGCAAGGCAGTCCCAGGCCGTATGGGGCCCGGGGATAGGGCGGGACTGCGCCGGAATAAAGCTGTCGGAGGGGGAGATCCTTCTCACCTGTATGCAGGAAGCCTATGTGGCGGCAGGGCGGGAAACGCTGGGCCGCCTTCGGCTTTCCGGACAGGAGGGGCAATCCCGGGGGGTGGAACCTTTTATGACCATGTCTGCGCTGATACAGAAATGTGCCAACAACCTGGCGGCAGGAGGAGCCCGTCCTGTGGCTGTGATGCTTACTCTGCTTCTGCCTGAGACCATGCAGGAACCGGAGCTCAGGGCATTGATGGCGGAGGCGGAGGAAAAATGTCAGGAGCTCTCCATACAGGTTGTGGGGGGACAGACCAGAGTCACCAGGGGGACCCTCCTGCCCATGGCTGTGGCTGCAGGCTATGGGGCGGCAGAAGAGGAATACTGCGGCCGTCTGGCCGGAGCCCATCCGGGAGATGAAATTGTGCTGAGCAAATGGATCGGTCTGTATGGGACGGCACTGCTGGCGGCCCGGCACAGGGAGAGACTTCTGGAGAGGTTTCCAGGATTTCTGGTGGAGGAAGCCCGGGGGTTTGAGAGGTATCTTTCCATTCTGCCCGAGGCCAGCATTGCCTGGGCCAAAGGAGCATCTTCCATTCACGATGCCTCCGAGGGCGGGATTCTGGGAGCTCTGTGGGAGATGGCGGAAAGAGCCGGGACGGGTCTGGAGGCAGATATGAGGAAGCTTCCTCTGCGCCAGGAGACGGTGGAGATATGTGAGCTCTGCGGGGAGAACCCTTATCTGCTGTCCTCCGGGGGATGCCTGGTGATGACGGCACCGGACGGCGCAGGCCTGGCGGCGGCTCTGGAAAAAGAACATATTCCTGCGGCGGTGGTGGGCAGGATCACAGAGGGCAATGACAGGATCCTGGTAAATGAGGGAGAGATCCGTTACCTGGACAGACCATAGGCCGTGACAAAAAAAGAAAGGGCAGTTCCTAAAAATTCTGATCCAGCGAAAGCGTCAGGTGGGAATTTTGGGTGTGGGCAGATTCGGCAGGCAGGAAGGAGAGGAAATATGTTGAGGGAAGAATTACTGGCAGTGATTGAAAAAAACAGCCGGATTGATTTAAAGGAGCTTGCGGTTTTACTGGGTATTCAGGAGGCGGAGGCAGTGGAGGAGCTTGAGGCCCTGGAGAGGGAAGGGGTTATCTGCGGCTACCACACTTTGATCGACTGGGAAAAGACTTCCAATGAAAAAGTGACTGCCCTGATCGAAGTGAGGGTGACTCCTCAGAGGGGACAGGGATTTGACAAGATTGCCGAGCGCATTTACCGGTATCCGGAGGTTCGCAGCGTGTATCTGATCTCCGGAGGATATGACCTGATGGTGATTCTGGAGGGAAAATCGCTCAAGGAGATCTCCGCTTTTGTGTCTGATAAACTCTCCACTCTGGATACGGTTCTCAGCACAGCAACCCATTTTATTCTGAGAAAATATAAAGACCATGGCACTGTGATGGCCAGGAAAAAAGAAGATGAAAGGGAGATGATTACCCCATGAGGAATCCGTTGGCAGACAAGGTGACGGGGATAAAACCGTCTGGAATCCGTAAATTTTTTGATATTGTCAGCGAGAGAAAAGACGCCATTTCTCTGGGGGTGGGGGAGCCGGATTTTGACACTCCATGGCATATCAGGGATGAGGGGATCTACTCCCTGGAGAAGGGTAAGACTTTTTACACTTCCAATGCGGGCCTGAAGGAGCTTCGGGAGGAAATCTGCCGTTACCTGCAAAGGAAACAGGGGCTTGTGTACGATCCTCTGAAGGAGGTGGTTGTCACCGTGGGCGGCTCGGAGGCCATCGACATAGGTCTCAGAGCCATGGTGAATCCAGGGGATGAGGTGCTGATTCCACAGCCCAGTTATGTGTCCTATGAACCCTGTGCGGTGCTGGCGGGTGCGGTGCCCGTGATTATCAATCTGAAGGCGGAGAATGAATTCCGCCTGACGGCCAGGGAGCTGGAGGAGGCGGTCACGGACAGAACCAAGATCCTGATTCTGCCCTTTCCCAACAATCCCACAGGCGCCATTATGGAGCGCAGAGACCTGGAAGCCATTGCGGAGGTGGCGGTGAAACGGGATCTTTTTGTCCTGTCAGATGAGATCTATGCCGAGCTCAGCTATAAGGAAAAACATGTGAGTATTGCGCAGATGCCAGGAATGAAGGAGCGCACCATTCTGATAAATGGTTTTTCCAAGGCTTACGCCATGACGGGATGGCGTCTGGGTTACGCCTGCGGCCCTGCCAATATCCTGGAACAGATGACGAAAATTCATCAGTTTGCCATTATGTGTGCTCCCACCACAAGTCAGTATGCGGCCGTGGAAGCTCTCAGAAACGGGGATGAGGATGTGGCGGAAATGTGCAGAGCCTACAACCAGAGACGGCGGTTCCTGCTGAATGCGTTCCGGGAGATGAACCTTCCCTGTTTTGAACCTTTTGGGGCATTTTATGTGTTTCCCTGTATTAAAGAGTTTGGAATGAGCAGCGACGACTTTGCCACCAGATTTTTAGATGAGGAGAATGTGGCAGTGGTGCCGGGAACTGCTTTTGGAGAATGCGGGGAAGGATTCCTGCGCATTTCTTACGCCTATTCTGTGGAAAAACTGAAAATCGCCATGGGCAGGCTGGAGCGCTTTGTGGGGAGACTGCGGGAGGAGCAGGGAAAGAGACAGCCCTGAAGCCTGCGGAAGGAGCAGGGAAGGAGCATTCGGGCATTCATGAAGCGGGCAGGAAGATTTTGGCATTGGGCGGCAGGGGCCGCAGGAGGATGAAAATGCACATTGTACTGCATCAGCCGGAGATACCGGGAAATACGGGAAACATTGGGCGTACCTGCGTGGCTGCAGGTGCGCCCCTGCATTTAATAGAGCCATTGGGGTTCTGCCTGGATGAAAAATCTATAAAGCGGGCCGGGCTGGACTATTGGGACAAGCTGAAAGTACACAGATATATGAATTTCGAGGAGTTTTCAGCCAGGAATCCAGGGATAAAGCTGTGGATGGCCACCACCAAGGCCAAAAGGAATTATACGGAGGTTTCCTTTGGGCCCGATGACTATATTATGTTTGGAAAAGAGAGCGCAGGGATCCCGGAGGAAATTCTGGTGGAACAGGAGGAGAACTGTATCAGGATTCCCATGCTGCCGGATATCCGCTCTCTGAATTTATCCAATTCCGTGGCCATTGTGCTCTATGAAGCCCTGCGCCAGAACGGATTTCAGGATATGCAGCGGCAGGGAGAACTTCACAGACTCCACTGGGAAGGGGGAGCGGAGCCTGGCCCGGAGGCCGCCTCTGGAGCAGTTTTGCGCCAGGAGAGGGCCCCAGAGGAGCAAAATTGCGCGCTCCAGGCCGCTTCCTGCCGGAGTTCTGCAGGGAAGGAACAGACAGCGTATGTGGCGCCGGGAGCGGTGGTCTCGGGAAAAGTGTTCCTGGAAGCAGGAGCAAGCGTCTGGTATCATGCGGTGGTGCGGGGAGACAGGGAGAAAGTCCGCATTGGGAGAGGAAGCAATGTCCAGGACAACTGTGTGGTGCATGTGGAGGCAGGGTTTCCCGCAGATATAGGAGAAAATGTGACGGTGGGGCACGGGGCCATTGTCCACGGCTGTACTGTGGGGGACAACACCCTCATCGGCATGGGCTCCATTCTTATGAACGGCTGCAGGGTTGGCAGGAACTGTATTGTAGGCGCGGGAGCTCTGGTGACGGAGGGGACGGTGGTGCCTGACAATTCCCTGGTTCTCGGCAGTCCCGGGCGGGTGGTCAGACAGGTAAAGGGATCGGAGATCGGGGCCAGTCTGAAAAACGCCAGACTTTACGCACAGGAAGCGCAGTCCTGTTTAGAGGTGTACTGCGGTTAAAATATGTGCCGGTTTCCATGCGTTGGAGATTGGCAGGAAGGCAGGGAAACAATGACATTGTCTGAAAAAACAGCAAGTCTTCTTGGGGGAGAAGAATACGAAATCGACAGTATCGGAATGTCCGGATCCCGTGTTTATCTGGGAAAAAACAAGATTTTAAAGGTCCAGGAGCAGGGGGAGGAGGCAGAAAACGAGTATCGTATGCTGCAGTATCTTCAGGGAAAACTTCCTGTTCCCATGCTGTATGCCCATGAGATTTGGGAGGGAAAATCGTATCTGCTGATGAGCAGATGTGAGGGTGAGATGGCCTGTTCCCAATCTTATATGACGGAGCCTGCCCTTCTGTGCAGCCTGCTGGCAAAGGGGTTGAAACTGCTGTGGAGCATGGATGTGGGGGACTGCCCTTCCGACCAGAGACTGCACCGCAAACTTGCCATGGCCCGGTACAATATAGAGAATGGCCTGGTTGACCTGGACAATGTGGAGCCGGATACATTTGGCGAAAAGGGGTTTCAGGATCCTTATGAGCTGCTGGAATGGCTGTATGAAAACAAACCGGAAGAGGAACCGGTTCTTTCTCATGGGGATTTCTGCCTTCCCAATCTGTTTGGCGTCCGCAGCAGGGTTAGCGGTTATATCGACCTGGGCAGGGCCGGCATGGCGGATAAGTGGTGCGATATAGCTCTGTGTTACCGCTGTCTGTCCCATAATTACGGCGGAAAGTACAGCATCCAGGGAATGGCTGCCTGGAAGGAGTACGATGATCTTCTTTTGTTCCGGGAACTGGGCATGGAGCCGGACTGGGAGAAAATACGCTATTATATTTTGCTGGATGAACTGTTCTGAACATCTCAATAGGGGAATGACAGCTCCTCACTTTAACTTTTGGAAATTTCTGCCGATATAACTGTCAGATGCGAAGGGAAGGGTCTTTGGATAACCTAGTATAATCCACAACAATTACCACTATGTTTCGCGAAGGATAAATTTTCAGTCTGCAAGGCGGAGGAAGGAGTCGTAGCGGGCTACGATGACTGACGACAACGATGCAGATGGAAATTTAGACAAGTGAAACATGTGGTTAATTGGTGGGGGTTATACTAGTATACCAGGCAATTCCTAAATGAGCCACAGGGAAGTGGGAGGGATTTCTATGGATAGAGTGAGAAGTGTGTCACATTCCTACGGAAGCGGTACGGCGGTGTGGCAGAATGGCAGTCAGGCGGCAGGTACGGGAGCCGTCAGGGTACAGGTACAGGGGACGGCGGGGGGACAGTCTGCCTCACAGCAGAACTTTGGAGGGCAGCAGTTCTCCCAGGAGGAGACGGGGAAACAGCCTTTTGGATATCAGGATCAAGACCAGGAAGAGCTTTTTGCGCTCCAGGACCAGGCCAGGGGAGAATTTTTCGCGCAGCAGGGCTCCGGGCAGCAGCGCGTGAGAGAACAGCTTTTTTCGCGGCAGGAAAAGGCCCGGGAGAGTGTCTCACAGCAGGAGGCCCAGGAGAGTGTTCCACAGCAGGAGGCCCAGGAAAGTGTCTCACAGCAGGGAGGAGTCCGGAGAGGGAAGGCGATCCGGCTGGATCGCAGGGAAACCAGGGAACAGGATGCCTTGAAGATGACACCGGCGCAGCAGCGTACCCAGGAGCAGCTTGCCGCATGGCGCAGTGCCCAGGAATTTCTGGCCAGACAGCAGAAGGCGAAGGAAGAGTCAGAGGAGGGCAACAGTATTATATCGCAGCTTCTGGACCAGGCCGAGTCCATCAAAGAGGCCTTCGACCCCAAGAACAAGAAAAATCTCTATGATGCCACTATGGACTTGACCCTGATCTCTCAGATGGAGAAGGTTCCTCCGCTGAAAGCCATGCAGGTAAGAATTTTGTATAAGATCCGTTCTATCAAGACAAGCGGAGCAAAATCGTCTGAGATCAGAGTGGCCGTCAATAAGCTGAAAAAGGTGCTGGGCAAAGTGAAGGCAAAAATCAAGAGCCTGAAGAAAGAAGAGCAGCTGGAGACCAGCCGGAAGAAGGCGGAGGAGGCCAAACGCAAGGCCAAGGAAGAAGCGCTGCGCAGAGAGCTTGAGCTTCGCAAAAAGGTCCGAAAGGCCAAGGAGCGGAAGGACATAGAGGAGAGTAAAATGGGCCTGGGGGCCAATTACGGCGGGCCCGGGGAGGCTGTAGCGCCGGGCCTTGAGATGGACATTCACTCCAGCCTGGAAGCGGCGGCGCCTTCCATGGAGCCAGGGGCCGTGATGGATGTGGCGGTGGCGGATATGGGAGCCGCCGTGGCGGACGCGGGAGGAGCCGTGGATGTGAGCCTGTAATGGAGTGCCGGCGAAACCGGAGAGAAAATTATACAAGAGCAAGAAGGATGGGAATCGTGAACACGCAGAGCAGGGTGGTGAGGATGATGGCCGCGCTGCAGGTGGTGCCGTCGATTCCCTTTTGCGTGCCCAGAATCAGAGGCATATTGCCGATGGGCATGCCAAACATAACCATGCATACGGAGATCAGGGCCTGGTCCTGGGTGGCAAGTCTCAAAAGCGGAAGCATCAAAAGAGGCAGGGCCAGCAGCTTTATGACAGAGAAGACATAGAGCCTTGGCTGTCCGAAAATCTTCTTCCAGTCAGAGTGTGCCAGGGTGAATCCCACAGCCACCAGGGCCATGGGGGAAGTGACATTTCCCAGATATGTGACGGCGGTCTTGATGAAATCCGGAAGCTGGATGCCCAGAAGGATCACCAGCAGGGCGGCGGTGCCGGACACGGTGCCGGGGTTTATCATGGACTTCAGGGAGGAGAGGGAAAAGCTTCCGTCCATCAGCGCAATGCCGTAGGTGTAGAAGACGAGGGTATATATCAGCAGGAACTCCGTCACGTAGACTACATACTCTTCCCCAAGGATGCTGGATACCACAGGGATGCCGATAAAGCCCAGGTTGGAGAAGACAAACATCATCTGGAAGATTTTTCTCTGCTGGGGTTCTCTGTCAAAGAAACGGGACAGCAGCATGCCCACTGCGATAAAGACAGCGAACATGCCCAGGGCGATAAGGCCCACAATGCCCATGGTTTCCAGGGAGACCAGCCCTACGGAATTGGCGCAGCCTGACAGGATCAGCAGAGGATTGAAAATGTTGACGATCATTTTGCTCATCTGGCCGTTGGTGTGTTCGTCCAACATTCCCTTTTTGGCCGCGAAAAATCCCGTGCCAATCATAATCAGCAGGGAAAGCATCTGGAAAAATACGGTGAATATTGTCATGGAAGTATCCCTTTCCCTGCCTTTGAAGGCAGCAGGCTTGAATCTTTTTCTACAGATTCAAATTACACTTTTTCTGCATGTTTGTCAAGGGCGCCAGAGCTTTTGCCGGCGTGCCGGAGGATGAGAAACGCGTATATTTTTCCCCAGGGTGTGGAATGCTTTTTTCAATGTTTCTAAAAATGTTGCCGGGATTTGCCGGGCCGGGAATCTGGTCTCGGGCCTGCTGTCAGGAAGGGGCCGTGATAAAAAGTGGCTCAATAGGAGATGTATGGGGGAAAAAGTGCAAGGGATAACAATGGGAGAGAGGGACATGGGGGCCTGGGGACGTCCTTTTGGGATTCGGGACAAAGTCGGGTACATGTTCGGAGATTTTGGCAATGATTTCAGCTTTATTTTTGCCAGCAGTTATCTGATGATATTCTACACCAAAGTGCTGGGACTGAGCGGGGTTGCGGTGGGAATCCTCTTCATGGGGGCAAGGCTTGTGGACGCCTTCACGGATGTGACCATGGGGCGGATTGTTGACCATATGCGGTCGGCGCCCCAGGGCAGGTTCCGGCCCTGGATCCGGTGGATGAGCGTTCCTGTGGCTGCAGCCAGCAGCCTTATGTACCTGTATTTTGTGAGGGACTGGGCATACTGGGCCAGGCTTGTGTATGTGACAGTGACGTATCTTCTCTGGGGAAGCTTCTGCTATACCGCCATCAATATTCCCTACGGCTCCATGGCTTCCGTGATCAGCGCTCAGGTGAAGGACAGGGCCGAGCTTTCCACTTTCCGTAGCATCGGGGCCTCTCTGGCAGGGCTTGTGATAGGGGTTCTGGTGCCCCTGGCGGTGTATGAGACAGATCCCCAGGGGAATCAGGTGGTAAAGCCTCTGAGTTTTACCCTGACGGCGGCGGTGTTCGGTGTCCTGGCGGTGATCTGTTACAGCCTCTGCTATCATCTGTGCCGGGAGAGGGTGACTTTTGAGAAAAAGGAGCAAAAGAAAGAAAGCGTCCTGGAGATGCTTCGTGGGCTTGGGAGGAACCGGCCGCTGCTGGCCCTGGTCTGCGGGGCGCTTCTGCTGCTTCTGGCCACCCTCCTGGGGCAGGCCATGAACAATTATCTGTTTCTGGACTATTTTAAGAACGCCAAAGCTCTTTCCTATGTGAATCTGATCAGCGTGGGAGGAACGCTGATCCTGGCCCCCTTTGTGTCCAGGATTGCGGAGAATTTCGGCAAGAAAGAGGCCGGGGCCCTGGGTATGCTGGCGGGAGGGGCGGTCTATCTGCTGCTGTTTTTTCTGCGGGTGAAAAGCATTCCTGTGTTTCTTGGGCTGTTGTTTCTTGGCACGCTGGGAGTGGGAATGTTCAACCTGATTGTCTGGGCGTTTATCACGGATATTATAGACTATCAGGAGATTGTCACAGGAAAGCGGGAGGACGGCACGGTGTATGCGGTTTATTCCTTTGCCAGGAAGGCGGGGCAGGCTCTGGCAGGGGGGCTGGGAGGATTTGTGCTCACCGCCGTGGGCTATGTGTCCGAGGCGCCCGCCCAGGCTCCGGAGGTGTCGGAACGGATCTACACGGTGGCCACTCTGGTGCCGGGACTGTGCTATTTGGCGGTGTTTCTGGTGATGCAGTTTGCCTATCCTCTCAACAGGAGACAGGTGGAGGCCAACACCGCGGTGCTGCGGGAAAGGCGGGGGAGATGAGATTTGACAGAAGGGCCCCGGGCGGGGGTGCGGAGCTGCTGTGCAGGCTGGAGAACGGCAAGGCCCTGCTGGAGTGGACATTTCATTTGGAAGAGGAATCCCCTTCCGGAGAAGGGGCGGTCCTGGTGCGCCTTGAGGACAGCCGGGGGGAGTCTGTCCTGGAGTCCGTGCAGGATCTGGCAGAGGAGGAACCCCTGCAGGCATTTTTGCTGCAGCCCCGGCTTTGGACAGGCCTGGGAAATCCGTATCTGTACCACATGGAAGCGCTGCTTTTGGACGGGGACGGCGTGTGCCGGGACAGGATTGCAGGTCCCCTTCCCCTGCGTAGCATAAGCAGGGCGGGGAACAGAGGAGAGACGGGGATTCTGCTCAACGGCGTTTCCTTCGGCATGCGCGCCGTGAGGTATTTTCTGCCCCGGGAGAGATCGGGGGCGGCATGGCAGTGCCGTGTGCTGGAGGATTTCCGGCTTCTTGGGAGACTGGGGGCCAACTGCCTGTGTCTGGAGAAGGGAGATGGCGCAGAAGGGGCCCGTGGGGCTTTTCTGCAGCTCTGTGACCGCTTTGGATTTCTGGTCTGTCTAGGGAGCTTAGACAGTGCCTCAGACCAGTTCCGGGGCCAGGGAAGGGGACTGGAAAAAGTCCTGGTGCATGGGAGCAGCCTGGAGACGGCGCTGCCGTGGGGGAAGATTCCCTGCCTCCGCCCTAAGGCCGGGGAGGCGCAGGAACCTGCCCTGTTACTTCCTTCGGACAGCAGCCCCACAGGATTGTATTACCGATATATGGCAGCGTGGAGCCGGGAGCCTTTTGTCTATATAGATCCCAGAAGCCTGAAACGGCTTCGGGCCGGAACCTATGAGGTGGCAGTCTACAGCAGCTGCTCCAGGGTGGCGCTGTACTCAGACGGCCTGATACATGAATTCCAGCGGGGCGAGGGAAAGTTTGTCTTCCGGGATTTCTCCGCCAGGGGCCCCTGTATTATGCTGAATGCGGAAGGGGACGGGTGCAGCCATTCCCTGGCAGTCCACAAATCCCTGGGGGATGGGCCCGGGGCTTATGGTATGGGGATTAAAAATTAAATTGACAGTGTATAGTGTGTGTAGTAGAATAAAGGAAACTTGGTAAAAAATGCTGTTTTTAGACAAATGAGTGCCCGCCGCTGCGGGCAGGGAGGTACAGAGTATGAAACTGAATACATCCAGGATAAGCGTCCCTGGCCTGTGGGACGAGATTCAGGCCCATGAGGGAAAGCAATTTCTGACCAAGAAGGGGCTGCCCTTCACCTACACCATCAAGGGGGGAGAGCTGTTCACGGACAGGCGGGAGCGGTCCATCACCAGGAGCACTTTTGAGAAGGCTTACAATAAGCTTATACAGGACCAGGAGGGGGAGGATGCCCCCAAAAAAATCGCAGGGCCCAAGACGCTGAATGTGTACGGCGCTCCCTATGTGTGGGCGGTTTTTGTGGGTATCGGTATCATAGAGGACACGGTATATGTTCAGCTGAAACTTGAAGAAGGGGCAGAGGAATCGGAACAATAAAAAAATTTCGCCATTTTGCAAATTTTTATTGACGGGAGAGGGATAATTATGATATAGTACGACTGTATGGAAAACAGACGGGCAGAGTCTTCCATGCAAATATTTTTGGCAACCATGTTGCATTATTGATTGAGTTAAAAGCTCAAATTTTATAAGTTGGTTGGGAAGGTTCGGGAAATAACGGATTTCTTCCCTACTATAAACCGGTGCGGTGCGCACATCTAACTTGTGAAACGGTCAATAAGAGTAGTAAAAGTAAAATATTTGCTATATAGACTCTAAAAAACCATATGTCTGTTGCTTTCATGCTTTACATATTCCCTAGAGCCCTGGAAACGGAGGGGCTGTTAGGGTGTCATGAGAGAGGATAGAGATTTTCGAGGCAAGTGATGATAAGCGTCACTTGCCTTTTGTCATACTGGTCAGAGTTCCTGACGGGACAGATCAAAGGAGAAACCATGGGCGAGAAAGTTACACTGTATGGCTTTAACAATTTAACCAAATCCCTGAGCTTCAATATATATGATGTGTGCTATGCCAAGTCTCAGAGGGAGCAGAAAGACTACATCGCATATATTGACCGGCAGTACAATTCCGAGCGCCTTACCAAGCTGCTTGTGGATGTGACGGACATGATCGGCGCCACTGTGCTGAATATTTCCAGCCAGGACTATGAGCCCCAGGGGAGTTCCGTGACCATTCTGATTGCGGACAACAGCAAGGTTCCCGTGGGGGATACCACCGTAGCCCATCTGGATAAAAGCCATATCACCGTTCATACGTATCCGGAATATCATCCGGACACCTGCCTGGCGACTTTCAGGGTGGATATAGATGTGGCAACCTGCGGGGAGATCACGCCTCTGTCCACGCTGGATTATCTGATCGGATCCTTCGACTCGGATATCATCACCATGGATTACCGGGTGAGGGGGTTCACAAGGGATATGAGCGGGCAGAAGCTGTTTATGGACCACCGCATTACATCCATCCGGGACTATATCGACCAGGAAACTCTGCGCCGGTATGACGCGGTGGACATTAATGTGCATGAGGCCAATATCTTTCATACCAAGATGCTTATCAAGGAGATTGACCTGCAGAACTATCTGTTCAACAGCGACGTCTATGAGCTGCCGCCCAAGACCAGGCTGGAGATTATGGACAACCTGCGGAAGGAAATGATAGAGATATACAGCGGAAGAAATATCTATTAGTCGGAAGTTCCGGCGGAGGCAGGGCTGCCGGTTTCGGCTTCCGAAAAGGAGAGGTGTGTGGAGATGGGAGGTTTGGATCAGGCCAGAGCGCCCATATATGAGGCTCTGGAGGAGTTCCGCGGAGAGAGGATTGTACCTTTTGACGTGCCGGGGCACAAGCGGGGGCGGGGAAACCCGGAACTGGTGGAGCTTCTGGGACAGCAGTGCGTGGGGATTGACGTGAACTCCATGAAGTCCTTGGACAACCTGTGTCATCCGGTTTCCGTGATTCGGGAGGCGGAGGAGCTGGCAGCGGAGGCTTTCGGGGCAGCGGCTGCGTTTCTCATGGTGGGCGGAACCACATCCTCTGTCCAGAGTATGGTGCTGAGCGTCTGTAAGCGGGGGGAGAAGATTATCCTGCCCAGAAATGTACACAGGAGTGTCATCAACGCTCTGGTTCTGGGGGGAGCCATCCCCATCTATGTGAACCCGGAAGTGGACGGGAGGCTGGGCATTGCTCTGGGCATGAAGCTCTCCAGTCTGGAGCGGACCATGAAGGAGCATCCTGACGCGGTGGCGGTGCTGGTGAACAATCCCACATACTATGGAATCTGCTCCAATCTCGGAGAGATTGTGAAAACAGCCCATGCCCGGGGAATGAAAGTTCTGGTGGATGAGGCCCACGGGACTCATTTTACCTTCGGGGAGGGCATGCCCGTGTCGGCCATGAAGGCAGGGGCGGATATGGCTTCCGTCAGCATGCACAAGTCCGGGGGGAGTCTCACCCAGAGCTCCATTCTGCTTGCAGGGCCGGGGATAACCCCGGGTTATGTCCGGCAGATTATCAATCTGACCCAGACCACCAGCGCTTCCTACCTGCTTCTGGCGAGTCTGGATATCTCCCGCCGGAATCTGGCTCTGCGGGGCAGGGAGGAGTTTGGCAAGGTCACGGCTCTGGCGGAGTATGCCAGGGGAGAGATCAACGGCATTGGGGGATACTATGCCTATACCAGTGAGCTGATAAACGGGGACAGTATTTTTGATTTTGACAGGACGAAGCTCACCGTGAACACTTTGGGCATCGGTCTGGCGGGCATTGAGGTCTACGATCTGCTTCGGGATGAGTATGATATCCAGATGGAGCTGGGGGATATTGCCAATGTGCTTGCCTACATTTCCATC
The DNA here is from genome assembly GCA_910587755.1 of uncultured Acetatifactor sp. Lineage (GTDB taxonomy): Bacteria > Bacillota > Clostridia > Lachnospirales > Lachnospiraceae > Acetatifactor. Next base: position 18,800 of record CAJUNZ010000026.1, read on the forward strand.
GGGGACAGGGAGCGGGACATGGAGAGGCTTATCAGTGCGCTGGTGGAGATCAGGCGCAGATACGGTCGGGAGAACGGGGGCATGTTTACCCAGGAGTACATTGAGCCCAGGGTGGCAGTCTCTCCCCAGGGAGCATTTTATGCCCCCAAGGAATCCCTGCCGCTGATGGAAACCAGGGGGCGTATCTGCAGTGAGTTTGTGATGTGCTATCCTCCGGGGATCCCCATTCTGGCCCCGGGGGAGGAGATCACGGAGGAGATTCTGGCTTACATAGTCTATGCCAGGGAAAAGGGCTGCTCCATGACCGGGCCGGAGGATCCGGGCATTGAAAGGCTGAATGTATTGAAGGAAGAATGGATATAGTCCCCCCATGGGGGAGAGCTGTGTCCGCAGGAGTGAAAGGGACGGAAAATCCAGGGGAGGAAGGGATGTATCCCCAGGAGTAAAGAGGGCAGAAAGCTCTTGGGGGCAGATGTTGATATGGCTGCGGGAACAGAGACGCAAGACGGTCCCGGGGTCAAAGCCGAGAGGGAGGTCAGAATATGGAATTATGGTTTTCGGAGCCCCATACACCCAATGTAAAGTTATCCATTCGGGTGGACAGGCAGCTTTACAGCGGGCAGAGCCAGCTGCAGCGGATCGATGTGTACGATACGCCGGAGCTGGGGAGGCTTCTGGCGCTGGACGGGTATGTGATGCTGACGGAGAAGGATGAGTTTATCTATCATGAAATGATTGTGCATGTGCCCATGGCGGTGCATCCCAGGGTGCGCCAGGTGCTTGTGATCGGGGCCGGGGACGGGGGAGCGGTGAGAGAGCTGGCCAAGTACCCGGAGATTGAGCGGATCGACCTGGTGGAGATAGACGAGCAGGTGATTCAGGTGTGCAGGGAGTACCTGCCCCGAGTATCCTGCAGCATGGATGACGCTAGACTTCATATCTACTATGAGGATGGTCTGAAATTTGTGCGGCAGAAAGAGAACGAATATGATCTGATTATTGTGGACTCCACGGATCCATTTGGGCCGGGGGAGGGATTGTTTACAAAAGAGTTCTACGGCAACTGCTACAAGGCTCTGCGGGAGGAGGGGATCATGGTAAATCAACATGAAAGCCCCTTCTACGAGGCGGATGCCAGGGCCTGCATGCGTGCCCACAAGCGCATTGTGGAAAGCTTTCCCATAAGCCGGGTGTACCAGGCCCATATTCCCACCTACCCCTCCGGGCACTGGCTTTTCGGATTTGCCTCCAGAAGGTATCATCCTGTCCACGATCTGGACGGGGACAGGTGGCTTGACCGGGGAATAGAGACCAGATATTACACTCCCAGGCTGCACCAGGGGGCTTTCTGCCTGCCGGCCTATGTGGAAAAACTGCTCCGAAAGGTGGAAATCTGCTGAAGACGGAAGGACTCAAAAGGGCTTAAAACTTAAAGACAAATTGAGCGTGGAAGCGCGCGGAAAAGAGGAGAAATGTCTAAGATTTTAATCATCGGATGCGGGGGTGTGGCCTCTGTAGCCATTCAGAAATGTGCAAAAAAGGCGGATGTTTTTTCAGAGATCTGCATTGCCAGCCGAACGGTGTCCAAGTGCGAGGCTTTGAAGGAGAAACTGGCAGGATACACCCAGGCCCGGATCACCACCGCCTCAGTGGATGCGGACAATGTGGAAGAGCTCACAAGCCTGATCAAAAAAGAGCGTCCTAAGGCTGTGCTGAATCTGGCCCTTCCCTATCAGGATCTGGCGATTATGGACGCGTGCCTTGCCTGCGGTGTGGACTATATTGACACTGCCAACTATGAGGCGGAGGACACGGAGGATCCCCGGTGGCGCCAGGTCTATGAAAAACGCTGCAGGGAGGAAGGTTTCACGGCCTATTTTGACTATTCCTGGCAGTGGGCTTACAGGGAGCGTTTTGAAAAAGCGGGCATAACAGCCCTGCTGGGCAGCGGGTTTGACCCCGGCGTCACCAGTGTTTTCAGTGCGTATGCTCTGAAACACTGCCTGGATGAGATTCACTATATCGACATTTTAGACTGCAACGGAGGAGACCACGGCTATCCCTTTGCCACCAATTTTAACCCCGAGATCAATCTGAGAGAGGTGTCCGCCAATGGCTCCTACTGGGAGAACGGGCACTGGGTGGAGACGGAGCCCATGGAGATCAAAAGAGAGTATGATTTTCCCCAGGTGGGCAGGAAGGACATGTATCTGCTGCACCATGAGGAGATTGAGTCTCTGGCAAAAAATATTCCCGGTGTGAAGAGGATCCGGTTCTTTATGACCTTTGGGCAGAGTTATCTGACCCACATGAAGTGTCTGGAAAATGTGGGAATGCTGCGGACGGATCCGGTGATGTTCCAGGGCAGGGAGATTGTGCCCATACAGTTTTTGAAGGCTCTGCTGCCGGATCCTGCCTCCCTGGGACCCCGCACGGTGGGCAAGACCAATATCGGCTGTATTTTTACCGGTGTCAAGGATGGACGGGAAAAATCCGTCTATATCTACAATGTCTGCGACCACCAGGAGTGCTATAAAGAGCTGGGCTCTCAGGCCATATCTTATACTACCGGGGTGCCTGCTATGATCGGAGCGATGCTTGTGATGAATGGAGCCTGGAAGAAGCCTGGGGTGTTCAATGTGGAGGAATTTGACCCGGATCCTTTTATGGAAGCCCTGAACGAGTACGGCCTTCCCTGGGTGGTGGAGGAGAATCCGGTTCTGGTTGACTGAGAACCGGGCACAATGGGAGACGGAGATGAATATATCAGAATTACCCACTCCTTGTTTTCTGGTGGATCAGGTACTGCTGGAGAAAAACCTTCAGGTGCTCCAGGGGGTAATGGATCGTACCGGAGCAGGAATCCTGCTGGCCCAGAAGGCTTTTTCCATGTACGCCCTGTATCCTTTGGTGGGACGATATCTGCGGGGCTGTGCCGCAAGCGGTCTCTATGAGGCCAGACTTTGTGCGGAGGAGATGGTGAGACCTCTGGCAAAGGAGGGCAGGCGTCTGGAGAACCATATTTTTTCTCCTGCCTATCAGGAGAAGGATTTTCGTGAGATACTGCAATACTGTGACCACATTGTATTCAATTCCTGGCAGCAGGTGGAACGATTTGCTCCCCGGGCCAGGGCTGCAGGGAAAAGTGTGGGGCTGCGGGTAAACCCGGAGTGCTCCACCCAGGAGGGCCATGCCATTTATGATCCCTGTGCGCCGGGATCCAGGCTGGGAGTGACGGAGGAGAATTTCAAAGCGGGGCTGGAGAGCGGCGGCAGAAGCGGTGCAGGGGGAGGCCTCTCCCTTTTGGACGGCCTGCACTTTCACACGCTCTGTGAGCAGGATGCGGACGACTTGGAGACGACCCTGGAAGCGGTGGAAGAAAAATTTGGCAGGTATCTTCCGGAAATGAAATGGATTAATTTTGGCGGAGGCCACCACATTACCCGGAAGGGCTATGACATTCCCAGACTGGAGCGGTGTATCAGGAAGATGCAGGAAAAGTATGGTCTGACGGTATACCTGGAACCGGGGGAGGCTGTGGCGCTGAAGGCAGGATTTCTGATTACGACGGTTTTGGACACGGTCCACAGCGGGGGGGATACGGTTATTCTGGACGCCTCCGCCGCCTGTCACATGCCGGATGTGCTGGAGATGCCCTACAGACCTCCTCTCCAGGGCAGCGGCCTGCCGGGGGAGAAAGCTTATACCTGCCGGCTGGGCGGACCTACCTGCCTGGCTGGAGATATTATAGGAGAATATTCCTTTGACGAGCCTCTGGAACCTGGACAAAGACTGGTATTTGAGGACATGGCAATCTATTCTATGGTAAAGACCAATACTTTTAATGGAATGCCCCTTCCTGCACTGGCCCTGCGAAAAAAAGACGGGGACTGCGTCCTGGTAAAGAAGTTCGGGTACAGGGATTTTAAAGAAAGACTGTCCTGAGAGGCAGTGCGACTGTAAAGTTTGAGGCAGGCAGGAGTTCTGTTGAGGAATTTCTGCCTGCCAGGGAGTAAGGAAGTGCCGATTGTCTTCCGGCAGCTCCTCTGACAAAAGATAAACATGAAAGAGAAAGTATATAATAAAGCTGCAGTGCAGCGTTATTGTTAGTCGAAGCTGACAGAACCCTAACCCATTCTGGCTAAAATTCAACAGCTCCTTTGTGTATGGTCTAATCATACCCCTAAATTATGTCCAAAGTTTGACCTTCAGCTTAAGGAATCATAAAATCTTCTTAATATTTATGGAGGCAGTATCCAGGAATGCTGCAGATTACAAATGGCTGTGGTTAGCAATCTTGCTAAAACAAATGGCACGTCCCAAAGATAATTGGTACATCCTATAATTATGCTTTTCTTGAAAATCGCTGCCATCCTCTTTGCCCCATTTCCGAAAACTCATACGGGATTACATCCAACTGCTCGTCCGTGATTTCAATAAACTGCTTGTCAAGTGGCGGATTCAGTTTAGTACTGTTCCGCCGGGAAGATTTCACCGTTATAGAATTGTTCCAGCACATTTTTCACTTCCATGACTTTCTGTTTTTTTATCACAGGAAAACAGAATAGTGATTTAGTATGTAATATATCGTCATATGGTGTTGACGTAAAAAGAGGAAAATAGTACAATGGAAGAAGCTGTGTATTCTTTAAAAGGTATACAAGATAACCAGACCAAAAGCGAAAAGGGGAAAAATAAATGTCAGACAGTTATAGCCAGGAAAGGTTTACATGTGAGTATAACAAGGTGTGTGGCAGCATTTTTCGGGAAGAGCGTAAGAGCCGGGGGATGTCTTTGGAGAAGATCGCTGCCGGTTTATTGAGCAAGACAGCTTTGGGAAATATGGAGTCAGGGAAAACTGGATGGAGAAAGGTTACGGGAGATACGCTGTTTCAGCGTTTGGGGATTTTACCGGATTATTTTGAAATGGTGGCCTCCTCAGATGAATTGGAGAGATGGCGGATGAGGGAAGATATCTCTCTGCTGATTTCGGATCAAGACAGGAAGGCGCAGGACAGGATAAGGGAATACCGCGAGAGATATTCTGACAGGGAACCGATAGAGGAACAGTTTCTGCAGAAGGCAGAACTTTTACTGCTGCTGAAGGAGCAGGTGGAGAAAGCTGGCTCAGAGGTCTGTTTACAGAGGGAGAGGATAGAAACCATGGCAGAGGCGGCGATAGCCCGCACGGTTCCTGACAGGAGGGGCGGAAAGTGGATTGAGCTTCCGCTGGCACCGTCGGAGTTGGAGGCATTCCTTCTGCTTGGCGCTGTCAGAATGATCTGCGACAGAAGTGAGGAGGCCTGGCAGATACAGCAGGCGGTATGGGATTATCCCAGGCGGCACGGGTGGAGGAAGAGGATTATTGTACAGATTATGCCCCAGGCGGCACTGCTTGGGATGGAATTGGCCTTGCAGGAAAAAGACAGCTCTAAGGCGTTTAGAATGGGAAGGGAAGCGGTGGAGATGCTGCGCCGAAATTCTTGCCATTGTTACCTGCTGCCTCTTTTGGAGCGGATGAGCGGGATCTCTGAAGTGGAATTGTGGGAGAGGGACCGGGCATACAGGAATGAGATAATCGTGTTTCGAGATGGATTCAAACATATATATGCTCAGGAAGGGTATCCGGGGTACAGGATCTGGCAGGGAGTTTACGTGGAAAATACCAGAGAGGCGGGAATTGTGCTGAAGATGCTGCGGAAATTTGCTGGAAAGTCCTGTGCCAAAGCTGTCTATGATGGGGAGGAGATGGTAATTACAGAACGGCAGCTGGAAAAAATTGAACGGGGAGAACACATGCCTTCTCATGAAAACTATCAGCGGTTGATCCGACAGTATGGAAAGTCCGGAGGGTGGATGATGCCCATGCTGGAGACTGATTCTGTGGAGGTATTGGAACAATGGCAGGAGATATGTTTTTTGATTGGTTTTTGTGAGTGGGATAGGGCGAAGGAAAGAATCGAGCAGTTACGGCAGAAGGTGGTTATGTCATATCCAAGGGTTAGACAGGCATTCTTGTTGTTTGATGCATTGATCTTGCAGGAGTATAAGCGAGAATGGGAGAAAAGTCTGGACATGCTGCAGAAGGCACTGTATATTACCATGCCAGATATAGAGGGGGATAAGAAATGGTGGGTTTTTCAGAGAGAAGAGATTATTATAGCCAGCAATATTGCAAGTACTTATAGAATATTGGGGAAAATGGAAGAAGCTAGAAGATGGTATCAGGCTGTTCGTTTCTCCCTACAACAACAAAAGGGAAAAAGCGGATTAGAACAACGAGGGTATGCAATATTAATGGAAAGTGTTGATAATTATCTGGGGCAGGAGGAGAGATACGAAGAAGCAATTGAAGCCAATAAAGAGGCTGTTTCAAATTACTTGAAACAGCCTGAGATAGACACTCTGGACAGGGCATATTATCGCATAGCATGGAATACCTGTAAGCTTTCGTCAAAGCAAAAAATGCAACATGAATTGTACCGAAAACAGTGGATGGATGCTTTTCAGGCCAGTGAAACAGTGGCAGACCTATTTTATGACGAATACATAATGGAATTTCTGCAAAAGAGGCGGAAAGATTACTTAATGTAACTTTTTCTCTTCGAGATCTGATAAGGGTTCTATACCATTTTCTCCTGTTGGAACCTCAGTAGATGCGGGCTTTATAGGCACAGATACCGGTTTGGGAATGGAGATGGGGAGGACAACAGCAAACACTGCGACACCCAAGACACATGTAAGTAGCAAGATTCTTAAGTTTATTTTCTTCATAGTAATACATCCTTTCTTTTGAATTTTCTTACATTATATCTGGAAGTGAAAGATAGTACAATACGTCGAATTAGTTGCGGAGTTGGCAACTAATTCGATGTATTGTTGACGGAGAAGATATAAGATAGAATATCTGTATTGCAACTGCAAACAAGGCTTAGTAAAGAAAGAGGTGGTTCCATTGGACAGATGAATCTTGGCGATGGCGGATGTAATTGACAGCAGGTAATAATGTGTGGGGATAAGGGAGCCCCTGGACGAAGGAAGGAGAAAGTTATATGAAAGGTACATTGAAAAAAATTAGGAGCAAAGCAGTGGTGGCTTTTTTGTGCGCGTTGGTGGTTTTTGCTAATGTGATTCCGGTGAGTGCGGCAAGGCATGATTGTATGCCTATTGAAAAAGAGGGTACCAGGAGAGAACTTAGCTTCAGGCAGGGAGACGAAGATACTCACACCGTTATGTATTATGCTGAATTTAAGTGTCAAAATCAAACCTGCAATCGTGAAATGGGGAATAAAGAGTGGGAGGAAGCTCAGTCACATAGTTGGGGTACATATCGTAACTTAGGGCATATAGGTGTGAATGATCACATGTTTGAACTTATTTGTCAGAAGTGCAATGGCACAAAAACGATTCGTTTGATTACTTGCCAAGGGAATATTACAGGACATCATGTGACTCCATGGTAAAGTGATCTAACTTGGCCAGCATTCCAGAATTGCGGAGGATACAGGATATGCAGAAAAGTGTCTTCCGCAATCTGGTATTTATTGTAGAAAGGCAGGAGAATTATGACATTCAAGGCGGTCGGGTATCGCGCAATTGGGATGATCATTGCACTGTTCCTAGTTATATTATGCAATGCATGCGGAGAAAGCAGTTCTGAAAGGGCGCTTGGAATAGATGGTTATGTCTATAGACCGAAATTACTTTTTTCTTTAACAGGGAAGAATTATCGTATCAGAAAACTTAGGGAATGGAATAATAGCTTATATTATATTTGGAAAAGTACTCTTTACAGATTGCCTGTAAAGGATGAGATAGATTTTTCGGAGAGCAGGGCAGTGCTTGAAATTCCACCTGAAGGTTTAGTAGATTATGTTATAGGAGTAGAGCAGGAATTGTACTATGTAGTTGGAGAAGAGAAAGCTTGGGATGCAAAGACTGTTTCAAGGGGGTGTACATTAATAAAATGTTTGGAGAATGGTAAAACGGTGTACAGTCGTTTTTTGCCGGATGATGTTGCAGGTGGGGAGAGTTGTTTGGGGGTAAACCAACAGGGATGGGTTTTTCTGGCATTGACAGATGGTATCTATTGCATTGATCCGGAGGGAAATTTGTCAGATATCATAAAAACAGGAGAAATCCGGGTTCAAGGAATGGAAGAGAAGCTTTTACAGGGGGCTGAGGGAAAGTTATACTATTGCGTGGAGACGAGTTACTCTCAATATTCTTTTTATGAAATTGTAGGAAATAATTCTTTTCAATTGGAAAAACGGGATGAGTTGCCTGAAGAAGTAGTTGGAATCTATTCATCGAAATATGGTCTTATGTGCGACACCAGAGATGGTACGCTCTATCAGTATAGTATGGATGGTTCAAGGTGGAAGGCGTTGTTGAAGTGGGGAGATACAGACATGTATCGTCCGATAATTAATTCAAACCAGATAGTGCAGATTAGTGCAGATGAAATCATAACGTATTTTTATGCTGATATGGGGAGAGAAGGAACTGAAGAGATGAATCTTCTTACCAGGATGGAAGTTACGGAATTGCCAGAAAGAGAAGAAATTGTAATGGCTGCCCTCTATCCTTCTTCAGAATTGATGCAATTGGTATCAGAGTTTAACCGGGCCAGTAATAGGTATCATGTTACAGTAGAACTCTATTCTGGAGGTGAAGTTGAGACAAAACTGAACAGTCGCCTAGTAGCCTCCAACCCACCAGATCTTCTGGAAACGAGCCAATTGGATATATTAAATTACGCAGAAAAAAAGACCTTTGAGGATTTGGTTCCATATCTTGAGAAAAGTAGCCTTCTGAACAGGGAAGATTTTTTGAAGAATCTGTTAGAAGGCTATACTGTGGATGGACGCTTGGTATGCATACCGAGATGTTTCGGTGTCAATGTAACTACAGGAAAAACATCCCTGATAGGAGAAGAGGCCGGATGGACCGTGGAAGAATTCATAGAAAAAGCAGAGAAAAATCCAGGGCTGGTAGTTACAGACTATGACAGCAGGGAATCTATGCTCAGAGAAATGTTTAAGCAATATCTCTGCAGTAACTATATAGACTGGGATACAGGAGAATGTTGGTTTGACAGCGAGGAATTCTGTCATTTTTTGAAGTGGGTAAAACATGCTGATGTTGTGATGGGAGAAGGTCAGGCAGAGAATAGTTATTGGACAGAGGAGAGACTGGTTACAAGGCCAAAGATGCAGTGGATGGCTGACTGCGCAGGAATGGAAACACTATTTGGAGAGAGTGTGACCTTTAAGGGTGATCCGACAGGGGATGGAGACATATACTTTCCGGTTGTTCCTATGGACGTGGTGAGTATCATATCTGGATCAAAACATAAGGAGGGAGCTTGGGAATTTTTGGAATTTATCCTTTCTCATGATGCAATAAACAGCCGGGGATTTCCAAGTCGCTGGGATATGCTGATGGAAATGATGGAGGAGGAAATGACTCCGGAATATCTTCAAACTCAGGACGGAGAAGTATTAATGTGGCTGGGTGAGCCTCAATTAAAACAAAAGCTTAGGTATGGGCCAGAATCTACGCCCTATTATTTTATGACTCAGGAGCAGGCAGATGCCTTGTTGGAAGTGCTTGAAGAGTTGGATTTTACCCCTACAGGAGGCATTAAGGATAAAATTGTGGAAATTATTATAGAAGAAAGTCGAAGTTATATGGAGGGAGACAGATCTGTAAATGAAGTGGCTCAGTATATTCAGAGCAGGGTAGGGACATTGGTACAGGAAAACAGGTAGTAGATTTAGGAAAATAATCTGTGGTTTGTGCTGTTCGGCTAAACTGAATGGTACAAGGCCTTTTTGTAAGTAGATATCTGGAGGTTTCTCAAAAAATTCTGATAGGAGTAAAGTAAACGGTAGATAGCCCGTACCTGGACTGAAGAGGAAAAGTGTGTGACAATAGACTATATTTCAATTACGAGTATTAAAAGTTAAGTCTCAACTTTTGATACCGGTATACGGAGGTAAGTCTATGAGTTCAGAAAAAACCATGGTGGCTGAGCAATGCCGTCTCCAAGAATGGGCCACACAAATCAAAGACTGCCAGTGCCGCCCAGTCGGCATGAGCGTTGTCAGCTGGTGTGCCTGTCATGGGAACACAAAAGCAAATTATTATTACAGACTTCGTCGTATAAAGGAAGCCTGCCTAGGAAGCGCAGACGGGAAAAAGGCCATATGTGCCTGATACCCTTTACCAGGCCGAACGAGATTTTTTGGACAGCAGTAACCGTCATATTGCCCAAGCCCAGGAGGGCATCGGTGGTTATCTGGTGATCCGCCTTCACAGGCTAGCGGCCTCACAGACGAAGAAATATGGCAAAGCCGCCCAGGATCTGGAACAGAAGGATGTTGCCAGACAGCGGCGGATATTTGCCATCGACGAGTTGGCGGGTGGCATCAGCATTCTCAGTTTTGTCCTGATTATCATCTTTACCCTGGTGCTGGTACTGCAGGGTAAACTCAGCGTTGGTTATACTATGTCCATCAGCCAGCTTTTGGGTGGGATCATGTACCCTTTTGAAATGTTGCCTGGATATTTGATGGCCTACCACACTGGCAGGGATCTGTTTCGCACCAATGAGACCAGGGAGCGAACGGCCGCGGAGGCGGTGGGTACGCTGGGAGTTTCCCTGGAGAGAGAAAACAGTGGGATCCGGGTGGAGGGAGCGTCGTTCGCCTATCCCGGAGGTCCACAGTTGCTGCAGAAGGTCAGTATATCCCTGGAACCAGGGAAGAAGTATGCCCTGGTGGGAGCCAGCGGGTGCGGGAAGAGTACTTTGGCAAAATTGATAATGGGCTTTATGCCGCTGGAGGAGGGAACGGTTTTGGTAGGTGGTACGCCTGTGACGCAGGCGGACAAGGAACAGCTCTACCGCACCATATCTTATCAGGGCCAGCGGGTATGGATGTTCCGGGACACGCTTCGGAATAATATCATGCTGGAGGCCAAAGTTTCAGAGACTCGCTGGCGGGAAATCGTGGCGGCGGCCCGGCTGGAGGAGATGCTGGAGAAGCTGCCGGATGGAGCAGATTTCATGATTGAAGAAAATGGGAAGAATATCTCTGGCGGGGAGGCCCAGCGCATCGGGCTGGCTCGTTGCCTGGCGAAGGAGTCTCGTTTTGTGATTTTTGACGAGGTAGTCGCTTCCCTGGACAACCGGAATGCGGCAGAAATCGAGGGGACTGTGCTGTCGCTGCGGGATGTGGGAGTGTTGATGATTACTCATCGCATCTATGAGGAGAACATGCGCCGGTATGACCAGATCTTTTTCCTGAAAGACGGAAAGATTTCAGAACAAGGGAGTTGGAAAGAGCTGATGGAGAAAAAAGGAGATTTTTACAGGCTGGCAGTCCAATCAGAATGAGAATTTGTGGAAAATATTTTTTCCCATAGCGCCTGGTTAATACATGCTTTGTGCTGTTCGGCTAAATTGAATGGCGCAAAGCTTTTTATTAGAAGTTAAACAGAGGTGTCTCCAAAGTCTTGAATAAACTGTAAAGATAGTATAGTATATAATGTAAGGGATAAAAAATCCTGGAATAAAAGAAGAAGGGGCGACGGAACCGGGGCGGCTCTCTTATCTGGCAATAGCAGTTTATGGGTTGATGTGGCAGGAGGAGGTCAGCATTATTGAGAACCAGGTGGAGGGGTATCCAGGGTGAGCTGTAGGAATTATTTATAGAAGGAAACAGATGCTACATGAGATCATGGAATAAAACAAAAGAAGGCGGCTGTGAAAGGAAGATGTGGTATGGCATTAAAAGCAGTAGGACTTTGGAAAATTTGGATAAGTATCACAGTGTTATTATTATTCTGTACCGCATGCGGAGAGGGCAGTTCAGAGAGGGAAATCGGTGTTGACGGTTATGTTTTCAGGCCGGAAGTGCTTGTGAAGGGCCAGGATTCAGGGATCTACAAGATGAAAGCCTGTGAAGGATTTCTATACTATCTGAAGGATAAATCCTTGTATAGGTTGTCTGTGGAGGAGAAGGTTGATTTTTCAGAGAGCAGGGAGGTACTGAAAATTCCAGCCGGGGGTATGCTGGACTATGTGCCAGGACCGGAACAGACCCTATATTATGTTGCAGGAGAAGAGAGAGCCTGGGATGCGAAGACTGATACCAAAGGCTGTACCCTGGTAAAATGCCTGGAAAACGGCAAAACAGAATACACCCGCTTCTTTCCGGATGCTGCTGTCAGCGGAGAGGAATGTCTGGCGGTAAACAGGGAGGGATGGGTATTCCTGGCACTGGAAGATGGAATCTATTGTGTGGATCCGGAAGGGGAACTGACAGACAGTATAGGGACAGGGGAAATCAGAAAACCAGGGATGGAAGGGGAGCTTCTGCAGGGAGCGGAGGGAAGGATATACTACTGCGTGAAGACCAGTCTTTTTCGATATTCATTTTATGAGGTTGTTGGAAAAGAGTCTTTTCAGCTTGTAAATCTGGCAGGATTATCAGGGAAAGATATTACTAATGTTTATTCTTCAGAATATGGCCTTTTGTGTGACACAAATGAAGAGATACTCTACCAGTACAGTGTGGAGGAATCTGGCTGGAAGGTGTTGATGCAGTGGGGATACACAGATATGTACCATGAACCCGGCGGTTTAAATGAGATTGCGCAGATAGATAAGGATAGGATGGTAGTGTGTCTTGCAGCTGACGCAGGGAGAGAGTCCGAAAGGGAGATATGTCTGCTTGCCAGAACGCCTGTGACAGAATTGCCGGAAAGGGAAGAGATTGTAATGGCGTCAGTGAGTCTGTCTCCAGCACTAAGGCAGATTGTATCAGAGTTTAACCAGGCCAGCAGCAAATATCACGTCACGGTGGAAATTTACCTTTGGGGAGATGTGGAGACAAAACTGAACAGTCGTCTGGTATCCTCAGATCCTCCTGATCTGTTGGACATGAGTTATATGGATATGGTGTTAGTGTGAAAATGGGTTGATACAGTGTTTGAGTCCGTTTTATAGGACT
>CAJUNZ010000027.1 GCA_910587755.1 uncultured Acetatifactor sp.
ACGCCGGGTTCTGTAGAGGGGCTTCCTTCGCAAGGGGGAAGTCTACTCGACCTATGTAACATATATTTTTAGGGAGATTGCCGCATATATAATGATTTATACAGCTTTCTCAAATCTCCAACAACATTTAATCTAATGCCTGAAACAGCATTTTTACCATTATGAAATATTCATCAAATATAAACTTAATCATATAATGTAGGAAAATAGCCACTGTATACTGACAAGCTAACAATTTCTATCAACTTGTTTAACTTAATTTTTCCATAATGCAATACTTGTTTTAATATGTACATTGTTGCAAAATTCCTAAAGAGGAAATTTTGACAGGTCTGATTTATATGTATATTATCTCTGTTTTAAAAGTTGAAACATTTGAAACAAACTGTCTTTACTGTATAATAGTAGAAGTGATTTTTTAATTGAGAAATATATGTATTTGTGCTATAATGCGATTGTGTAATTGAAAAGGAAGCAGGATGCGATTTTCTGATAGATGCCCTCTAGTCTTACGAAAGAGGGTGGTGCCCATGAGCGTGATGGAAGTTTTGACATTATTGCTTGTTATCTTTGCGGCTCTGTCTTACATAGACAATCACAAAAAGAAATAGCATCCCTACCCTGAGAAAGTAAGATGCTATTTCTTTATTAATCTTAAACTACTGAGGGCAATCGGAACTTCGTGTCCGATCAACCTTTCTGATTAGATTATACACTAGAGCCGCTTGTTTTTCAAGTGGCTCTTTTTATACTTGTTTGTGTAAACTTTTATGTTAATAATCTGATGGCAATAATGCTATTTTAAGGTATGGATGAGATTGTATATGCTTTGATACACTTATTCGTATAATCTATGACACAAAATAATAATACTTTCTATTAATATGCACTAGATAAAGATTATTAATACACTTATATATGTAACTGTTTATTCCCAGTCCAATCCTTCTCCAACATTAGGATCATATCCTCCAGCACCATATTCGGGAAGGCCTGAGAATATTCCTCCACCCATGGGTGCACTACCAGGGTCTTCACCACCACTGGGTTGGCCTCCACCGGAACCGCCGTTGCCACCGCCAGAGGGTTGGCCTCCACCGCTAGGCTGTTGTGTGGTAGTGCTTTCACTTCCACCATTGGATTGGGGTTGGGGCTTGGTTCGGGAAACTAACTTCGCACTTACCATTTGGGTACTGTCATCCTCGGTTTTGAGTACTGACAACTCTTTGTCTCCATCCTCTACTTTTCCATTACATACTATCTCTTGCGCATATGTTAAACTTCCTACTTTGTCATAGTCTGTTCCAGGACAACCACGTAAATTACAGTTTTGTAATGTATAAAATGTTTTTTCATCCATTGGTGTTATTGTATATTCTGATTCTACTATTGTATCTTCCTCATTTATTGCACTTTCTTCACTTTTCTATATTGCCCTCGCTTTCTCATGAAACTATATCCTCTATATTTTCTTGTGCAGGCTCAACAGTGGGAGAGGGTGTAGGCTCTGTGCTTTCTACGCTTTCCTCTGGCTCTGGTGTCTCTACGGATGCATCCGCAATAACTGGCTCGGTCTGCTTACTGCACCCCCCTGCGCATCCACTGACGGATAACATGACCGCTGTTATTATGACTGCTGATTTAAACAATTTCTTATTTGCCATTCAACAATCTCTTTCCTATGGACTTAAATAATCCACCTGCTTCTTTTATTAAATTGAAGTCCACTCCTCCAAACAAACTTACATCAAAATTGAATAAAGTGAAATTCTCAAAGAGAACTATCTTTTTTCCCTCTGCGATATCCCTCTTTACCTCCTGTTCCAATGCTTCCAGTGCCGACTTTCCTTTTGGAGTAATCCCCTCTACTTCGGGCATCATATTGAACTCCAGTTCCTCCTCTGAAATCTCTGTCATATCTGATTTGACATATCCTGTTTCTGTCAGTCTGCAGATGTCCTTTGCAAGCCTGTTGAATCCTTCCGTGTCCTGGTTATCTGCAAAATTGCATACTGCTTCACTAAGGCTCGGAAAAGTCTCATGTTTGTCTGCTATAAACTCTTCTAAAGACCGGAGCAGTATCAGCGTTTCAAACTGCTCTTTTGTAATATCCTGTATATCCATATGTTTTTTCCTTTCGTGTATAAATTTATTTAGTGTTGATTATACCATCTTTCTGCATAGTTTTCAATGTTTTCAGAAAATCTTACATTTCCTAGAGCGTGTTTGAAAATTAAAAAAAGCACAAAACCTTTGTTTCCATCTTTAATTCATGCTAAAATAAAGAAAAAGGGAGCTGATACTATGTTAAGGCGTTACGAACTTACCGATCAGGAATGGGAACAGGTTGCATCTTTACTTCCCCCGGAAGAGACAGGGAAAAGTGTAAAAGGGTGCACTGGGGAGTGAAGAACAGCCTGCACTGGGTGCTGGACATAGGATTCCGGGAGGATAAGAGCAGGATAAGGGCCGGGAATGCGGCAGAAAATGTAAATGTGCTGCGTCATATAGGCACCAACCTCCTGAAGCAGGAAAAAGGCTGTAAGATGGGAATTGCAAGCAAGAGAAAAGCGTGCGTTTACTGTGCGGACCACCTTCAGCCCCCTTTTAAAAACCCTCTGGCATACATTATCTTACACTTTGTTGGAACTTTGTTGGAAAGCACCCTTTTTCACCGCTCTCCAAGCATCCGTTTCCAGGCACAAAAAAAGACCGGAAACCCTCTAAAATCAAGGCTTCCGGCACTTCTGCCAAGGAGTCGATGCGACAGGATTCGAACCTGCGACCTCTGCGTCCCGAACGCAGCGCTCTACCAAGCTGAGCCACGCATCGTTTACCAGCCCTAATGATAAATAAAAAAGGGCAGATTGTCAAGGGAAAAACGAATAAAATATTGAAAAAATTGAAAAAAGCCGGAATGGGAGGCTGCTTCATGCCGGCGTTGGGAGGAGAACAATGTATCAGACGGTTGTAAAATTGAAAAAAGGTCAGGGAAGGACTCTGAAAGCGGGAGGTATGTGGATATACGACAATGAGATAGACACCATTACAGGGGATTTTCAGGAGGGGGATGTGGTATCCGTCTGGGATTTTGACGGCTACTGCATGGGATGCGGCTTTCTCAATACCAGGTCCAGGATTGCCGTGCGCATGCTCTCCCGGCAGAAGGATGCGGTGATAGACCAGGCGTTTCTGGAGCAGCGTGTCAGGGATGCCTGGGAGTACCGCAGGCAGGCGGTGGACACTTCCTGCTGCCGTCTGATCTTTGGGGAGGCGGATTTTCTGCCTGGGATTGTGGTGGACAAGTTTTCCGATGTGCTGGTGGTGGAGTCCCTGGCCCTGGGGATCGACAGATGGAAGAAGGTCATTGTGGAGGCGGTGAAGAAAGTGCTGGCCCAGGAGGGCATTGTCATCCGCGGGGTATATGAGCGGAGCGACGCCAAGGTGCGTCTGCAGGAGGGTATGGAGCGAAGCAAGGGCTTTATGGGAGAACCTTTTGACACAAAGGTGGAGATTGTGGAAAACGGCGTGAAGTACATGGTGGATGTGGAAGATGGCCAGAAGACGGGATTCTTCCTGGACCAGAAGGGCAACAGAGCCGCCATCAGCCGATTCTGCAGGGGGAAGAGGGTTCTGGACTGCTTTACCCACACAGGTTCCTTTGCCCTGAATGCGGGCATGGCGGGGGCGGAGAGCGTTCTGGGTGTGGACGCCTCTGCTCTGGCAGTGGAACAGGCCCGGGAGAACGCCCGCCTGAACCACCTGGAGGACAGGGTGCGTTTTCAGTGTGAGGATGTGTTTGAGCTGTTGCCCCGCCTGGAGCAGGAAGGGCAGCAGTTCGATGTGGTGATTCTGGATCCTCCTGCGTTTACCAAGTCCCGCAGTTCTGTGAAAAATGCCGTCAAGGGCTATCGGGAGATCAATATGAGGGGACTGAGGCTGGTGCGGGAAGGGGGATTTCTGGCCACTTGTTCCTGTTCTCATTTTATGGACCCGGATCTTTTTGCAAAGACCATTCGGGAGGCGGCCACAGGGGCCCGCCGGAGACTGCGCCAGGTGGAATTCCGCACCCAGTCCTGTGATCACCCCATCCTCTGGGCGGCGGATCAGTCCTATTATTTAAAATTCTACATCTTTCAGGTGGTCAGTGAGCGGTAGGGCATGGAAGTGACGGAAATGCTGAATTTCAGGGATGTTCAGCATTTCCGTGGTAAGCAGGTGAGGGCGGCGCTCACAGAAAAGAACATTCTGGCAGCTCTGTTTTTCTATCATTTGAATTTTCTCATCCAGGCGTCATACTCCTCAGGGGAGAGCTCCTCTTCTATCTGGACATAGGGATTCAGGGCCTCATGGGGCACTGACAGGAAGGACACATCAAAACTGCGGGTGGGACCGCTGTTCAGCAGCACAATAACTGCCCGGCCATCCACCATGGGAATACAATCCGGCGGCATCTCGCCCCAGATCATTGCCATGGCGTCGTCATTCTGAAAGTTCTCATGGCCTGCGGTGGTGTAATTGCACTCCATAAAGCAGGTGGTATAGGAGTATACCCAGACCTCCTCCGGATATTCCCCATGGGCCAGCCTTATGACAGGGTCCTCCGCCTGGAAATTGGCGCCGTATTTTTCCCCACATTTCTGAGCGATCTCCTCCTCCAGCAAAAACAGGAGATGGAAGCAGTTGTTCAGATCGTTCGCCGTGGCATAGAACCCCTGCCGCCTGCCGGGCTGAAGCACCAGAAGCTTCAGGTCACTGCAGGTTTTCAGCATTGTGTCCACATAGTAGATTGATTTCAAGTAGGGGCTGTTGGGAGTTTCCTCTATGAGAAATTCAATTTTTTCCGCCAGTTCAAGCTCTGCAAGAAGTGTCCGCAGGCCGGAATCCCTGGAGAGGAAGGCCATGGCGGAGATACACAGAATATTGAAGCCGCAGTAAGCCTTGGCCCAGGTGCTGTTTTGCTTATAGAGCAGGGGCAGATCCGGCGGAAGCGCAGCGCCAGTACTGCAGAACAGATCATACACATTCTGGCAGGCCGCTGCAAACAGGTGTATCATGTCCGGGCCTGCGGAGGTGTTCTCCTCTTTTTCGCAGGCAAAGCCGATAAAATTGGACAGAAGGCATGCCTTATACAGATCCATTTCTTTCAGGTGGCTGCCAAGTTCCACGGTAAAGGGAATCAGGCGGCCGCCGTTGATTGCCTCCCCCACGGCCTGCCCGAAGTCAGGGCAGCTGTGTAATAATTTTTCGTCCCCCAGCTGTTCCGGGGAGGTTTCCCGGCACAGGAAATCCATCAGTTTTTTCTCAATCATATTTTCTCCTTAAAGGTGGGTAAGGTTTCCGCTGAAATCTGCCACGATAACAGACGCACCGTCCACAATGGAAGCCTGATTTACAGGGGATCCTATACAAAAGTCTGCGAGCTTTTTCCCGTTTTTATCGAGGATATACAGTACCCCGTCCGAGGCGCCGAAGCACAGGTTATCGCCCATAGGAACGATATCACTGTCAACGGTGGCGATACTGCCGCTGCTGTATGGGGAAGTGTAGATCAGGCTGGGGCCGGTCTCAAAGGTCCAGAGATTTTCCAGGCTTTCCGTTTCCACGGCGACAACGCCCCTGTCGGTGGTTCCCAGATACAGGACGCCATTTTCCGCATAGGGGGCAGAGGCGCTGTTAAAGGTGTAATCCTCGAAGTCCCTGTATTGCAGCGTTTTACCTGATGCAGCGTCAATTTTATACAGCCTGTTCCAGGAGGCGGCATATACACAGCCCTGATACACCGCAGGGGTGGTGATAAAATAGCTCAGTCGATGGCTTTTGTTTGTCCAGAGTACCTTCCCCGACGTCCTGTCCAGGGCGTAAAGCTTATCCCAGTGGGCCCCTGCCAACAGCATATTTTCATAGAGTACAAAACCGCAGGGGGAGGTATTGCCCTCTGACAGCGGCGTGTGCCAGACTGTGGAGCCGTCGGAAATCTTCAGGCAGTATACATGCTGCTGGCCCCCGCAGTACAGGTAGGCCTCGTTTACCGCGATGCTGTTGCTGGAGTTGTTGGGGCAGAGGAGCTCCACCCGTTTTGTCCAGATTTCCTTCCCTGTGGGATCAAGGCAGTACACATTGCCCTCGGTATCCTGTGTGATAATCCTGTCGTCAACTATGCGGATATCGCTTTTGATGGAATTCCTGGTTCTGTATTTCCAGAGCAGCCGGCCGGTTTCCTCATGAACAGCGGCAATTCCGCAGTCTTTGGGCCAGCCGTCGTCAACCGTGCCCACATATATGACGCCGTCCCTGACAGCGGGGGCAGAATAGAGAATGCTGTTCCCCAGAGAAAGGCTCCACTGACAGGGAGTGGAAGGCCGGGAACCTGTAAAGTGGTTGTAATGGCAGCGGCTTGCCGCAAGGGTGCTGCCCTCAAGCACAACACTCCTGACGGTGGCGGGCGAGGCGTCAATGCCGCCCCCGTCAGGCTTTGAAGTGGTTATGTTGAAAATGCCCCCAATCTCATTGAGATAATTGTAATGCCAGTGGCCGAAAACCCACGCCAGAAGCCCTCTTTTTTTGAGATCCACAGGCTCTGACGGAAGGGATTTGCCCAAGACAAAGCCGGTTTCGTCGCCCTCGCAGTAATTGTGATTGTAGACAATGACTTTCTTGTCAGGTGAAACATGCTTCAGATCGTTTTCAAGAAAGACTGCCACATCCTGCAGGGTGTATTTTGCCTGTACGTCACCGTAAACAATGGGAGTGACTATATAATGTATCTGCCCCACGTCAAAGGAATACATAACAGGCCCGTAAATGCTTTCAAACAGGGCTTCTCCATACTCTCCCCAGTGAACATAGTCATGGTTGCCGATGACATACCTGACGGGAACGCCCATGTTCTTGCTGTTCATCTGGTGGATATGGGCCTTGAGCCCCTCTATGTAGCAGATATCCCCTGTGTGGACGATAAAGGCAGGGCGGGTTTCGTCCGCGATCCCCCGCAGAAAATCAACCCAGGGGCCGGCGCCGCCGGATCCCACTTCGCTGTCTGTCACCTGTAAGAACGAATGATTTGTGAGATCCTTTTCCAGCCTGTCAAGGTGGAAGTCGTAGCCTGTTTCACTGTCAGAAACGGGAATATAGTAATTTTCTGACCAATAACCTGTGGGAACGGTGACGGTGACAAAATCCGCCTTGCACCAGCCGTCAAGGGTGAAACGGCCCTGGGAGTCTGTCAGTACAACGTCCCTGCCGTTGCTTACTGCAACCGAGACCATGGGTTTACCTGTGCCGCCGTCATATACGGCCCCTGAGTACCCATGGGAATCTGAATGTGTCAACACTGCCATGGTAAAAGATACACCTCCGGTTAGTCTTGTCAAATATATGAAAGCATGCCTGTGTTTTTGGCTTGCCCCATTGGCAATATTGCCAATGATTTCAGTTGATGGAACAGGAATATATGGTGGATAATAACATAATTTATTCATAAGTGCAAGGAGCGGTTTTGACTATTTTTTGGGAGTGTTTTCCGGTCCATGGTTTCCTGCCTTGTTTTTCCCCTGAGCCTGAGGTAAAATAAAAAGGACAGGAAACCGGGAAGGAATAGGTTATGAAAAGATTATGAAAAAGGGAAAAAAGATTTTGGCGGTGGTATTGGTTCTGCTGGCGGTGGCCGCGGCGGCCGGGGCCTGGTACCTGTATCCTGCCTGGTACTGGGCGGGAAGTCTTCAGGAAAAAATGGATTTTGCCTATTTTTCCTATGAGATGGAAGTGGAGATGGATAAGGAGGGAATGAAAGAGGAACAGAAGAAGCTTTTTGAAGTTCTGGCATTTCTCACAGGCCGGGATGAGGAGGCTCTGTACCATCTTACCGTAAAGGGGAGTGTATGGCAGGACAGGATCCGCGTGTGGATCTATCCCATGGGGGCGGAAAAACCCCTGGTGGAATTGTACATGAGCGGTGAAAATGACATGATCAACGAGGCGGTGTTCTATAATGTGGTCCGGGAAAACCTTACGGAGAAGTATCCTCTGCTGGGGCACCTGATGCCCCGCCAGGAGAATGACATGTATATGACCCTGGAACAGGTGGAGCAGATGTTTGACGTGGATCTGAGCGGTATGCGGGAGTTTACCCTGCCGACCATCAGGGAATTTTCCAGAGGGCAGTACTTCGCCCTGCTTGCTTTTATGTCCAGGGAGGAAACGGAGGGCGGAAGGCGCTTTGGGCTGGAGAGGGAAGGGGCAGACCTGTGGTTTGACATGCAGAGGTCCCAGGAGGAGACCCATGTGAGGGTGGAATTTTCTGTGCGGGATCAGGAGACGCTTTCTGAGGCGGCGGATCTGCTCTCCAAAATGGGCATACAGCTGCCCGGGGCGGCGGGCCGGTTCCAAATGCTTAAGACTTTAAACGCCTCTCTGTGGATGGGAGAGGGAGAGGAGATTGCCGTTCCGTCAAAATTTGTCAGCCAGGACATAGTGGAGCTGATCTCTCTGATCCGGGAGTGGATCCTTAAATTGTCCTCCAGGTAAAAGGGATTGTTTTTCTTGACTTTTTTCTGAAATGTGCTATAGTTGCTTAATGCGAATGATTTGCAATGAAAATGGTTTGCAATTCACTTGTCTGAACATATCTTTCATATTAAAGAGGCGACAACTTTCGGGTTGTGGGCGGCTGGCATGGAGGGAGATATCCTGTCCCTGGGGCGGCCCGGAAAGGCTGGCTTAGATGCTGCATGTTTTAGAAGAATCTGTCATGGACAGTTTGAAGCTGATCCCTTTTTTGTTTCTGGCGTACCTGGCCATGGAGTGCCTGGAACATAAGGCAGGGGAAAGGGCCGGGAAACTGATCAGGAGCGCAGGAGGCTGGGGGCCGGTGGCGGGCGCGCTGATGGGGATTGTGCCCCAGTGCGGGTTTTCCGCTGCGGCTTCCAATTTTTACGCAGGGCGCGTCATTACCCTGGGAACCCTTATGGCGGTGTATCTGTCCACTTCCGATGAAATGCTTCCCATCCTGTTGTCCCAGGGGGCGCCCTGGGAGCTGGTGGTGAGGATTCTGCTGCTGAAAGCGGGAGTGGGTATGGCGGCAGGCCTGGTGATTGACTTTGCGGCGGGAAAAAGTGGCAGGCATCGCCGGGGGAGTATCGGGGATATCTGTGCCCAGGAGCGCTGCAGCTGTGAAAAGGGAATCTTCCGCTCCGCGGTGAGACACACCCTGAAAATTGTTCTCTTTTTGTTTGCCGTGACCCTGGGGCTGAATCTGGCGCTGCATTTTATGGGGGAGGATGTTCTGGCCGGCCTGATTCTGAACAGGCCCGTGGCAGGGCCTCTTCTGGCGGGACTGGTGGGGCTGATTCCCAACTGTGCCGGATCCGTGGTGATTACAAGGCTTTATTTAGAGGGGGCAATGGGCCTGGGATCCGCTATGGCCGGGCTTCTGGCAGGGTCCGGCGTGGGCCTGCTGGTGCTGTTTCGGGTCAATCATGACAGGAAAGAGAACTTGAAAATACTGGGGCTGCTCTATTGTATCGGTGTGGGAGCAGGGATTGCGACAGGCTTTTTGGCGGCCTGACAGGGGGCGTTTGATATGGATGAGAGAAACGGCAGACAGAAGATGAAGGCACAGGAGGGAGCCGGGGAGGAGGAGTTGGTCTTTCCGGCAGGGCTGAAGTGGACCAGGCAGCGGAGAAATGTGTACAGGGTTCTGCAGGAGGCGGAGGAACCTTTGAGCGCCGCCCAGATCTACCGGCTGACGGAGGAGCTTTCCGGCGGAGGGGAATACGCCGTGTCCACGGTATACCGCATTCTGGCCGTCTTTGAGGAGAAAGGTTTTGTGGAGAAAAGCGCCTGGTCAGGGGACGGCACGGCGGTGTACGGGCTCAACAGGGGCGGGCACACCCATTATGCGGTCTGTCTGGCCTGCCGCAGACGGATTCCTCTGAGAAGCTGTCCCTTTGCCCGGCTCTCTCTGGAGCAGCAGGCAGGAGAGTGTACAGGCTTTGTGGTCACGGGACATAAACTGGAGATTTACGGGTATTGCAGGGACTGTAGAGAGCCTTAAAAAATTTTAAAAAAAAATTTAAAAAAACACTTGCATTTTGGTGAAAGGTATATTATAATTGGTTTTGTTGTTAAGGGAATTAAAAAACAGTTAAGAAACAGGTAACAAAGAGATTTCCCGGACAACACTCTGCAGGGAATTGCAGAGAACATATAGCAGACGCACCGCTAGCTCAGTTGGTAGAGCACCTGACTCTTAATCAGGGTGTCCAGGGTTCGAGCCCCTGGCGGTGCATTTGAAGGAACTGGTTTTGAGGACATGGGAGCCTTGGGGCCGGTTCTTTTCTTTTGCCCGGAGGACACAGAAAACGGGCATTGGCTGGAGGATGGAAAAGAAAAGAGGGCAGCAATAGGGGAAGATGAAGGTAAGAAGCATTGACAGATTTTTTGTGAGAAGTTTTCATGTGATGGCGGTAGCGCTGTACGCCGTTTTGTTCGCTGTAAGCGTCTTTATAACAGGGGTCAACAGAGAGGACCGGGCGGATGAGTACATTATCCTGGAGCAGAATTCGGCCTTCCGTATTATCCTGATCACGCTGGTTTTTGGCGGGGCAATGTTTCTGGCAGGTCTGTTGTATGACAGGATACTCAAAAAATGGAACCGAAATATCTTTTTGGGAATCACATGCGTAATTGCGCTTCTTTTGGGAATCTATTGGGTGGGGGCCAGCAAGACGGCGCCCATTGCGGATCAGAGCATGCTCTGCGATTATGCCAACGCCTTAAATGACGGGGATTTTAACGGTATCTGGAAAGGGCGGTATTTGGCCAGGTACAGTCAGCAGCTGGGACTGACAACGCTGCTGAGAGGGTTTTTCCTGATTTTTGGCCGGGGCAATTATCTTTCTTTTCAATATTTTAATGCCTGCATGCTGCCGGTGATTATTTTTTCCGGGTGCCAGGTTCTGAGGAAGATTTCCGGGGATAACGGCAGGGCGGAAGCATTCTACCTGGTGCTGGCAGTCACCTGTTTTCCCATGTATGCCTACACGGCTTTTGTCTACGGAGACCTGAGCTCTACGGCTTTTGCGCTGCTGGCGGCATGGCTCTTTCTGGCCTGTCTGGAGAAAGTTACGGTTGCAAGGATTCTGGCGCTGGCCTTGGCAGCGGGAATTGCAGTACAGCTGCGCAAGAATACACTGATTGTGCTGATTGCCTTCGGGATTGTGGTTCTGGTCAGGCTGCTGGGGAGATTTCAGCGGCAGGTGCTGGCGGCCGGGCTGGGGGTGCTGGCGGGCGTTGTGCTGCTGCAGGGCGCCCTGAGATGGATTTACCGCGATGTGTGGGATCCGGAAGCCCGGGCGATTCCGGCCATTCTGTATGTGGCCATGGGACTGCATGAACCCAACGGCCACCCTGGCTGGCATGACAACTATGAGTACATTATCTTTGCCGAGAGCGGGGACAATGTGGAAGCGGCGACGGAGACTGCCCTGGAGGATATCAGAAAAAGTTTAGGCCGTTTCAGAGAGGACCCGGCGTATATGTGGTATTTTTACAAGACCAAGGTGAACTCTCAGTGGCAGGCGCCCATGTACCAGAGTATTATTATGAATAACAACATTGTGGGAGAGCAGTCCTCCATTGTGGAGATGATCTATGAGGAAGAACTTTTGGGGGGACTGATCAAGCTGTATATGAAAGCGTTTCAGATGTTTATGTACGGCTGTATTCTGCTTTGGCTGCTGGCACACTGGAGAGATAAAATGTCCATAGAGAAGTATGTGCTGCTGATAGCAGTGTTCGGCATGTTTTTGTTCAGCATTGTCTGGGAGGCCAAGACAAGGTATGTGTTTCCGGGCCTTCTGCTGATGCTTCCCTACTTTGCCCTGGGACTGCAGGAATTGACCGGCGGGCTGGGAAAACTTTTGGGGAAAGTTCGGGAAAAGTGATTGGTTTTGGGCTTCCTTTTGTAGATCCTTTGTGCTATACTCAGTTACGAAGTCTGCCGTCCGTAAATTGTTCAGGCCAGGGCAAAGGTCTGAGGAGAGGAAAGGGTGGATTTTTATTATTGGGAAAAGGAGAGAGAGACGTGGGAGAAAGACAGATGAGACATAGCCTCAGCGGGCGGATTTTGAGGAATACTACACTCAATATTCTGGTGTTGGTCACAGTGTGCTGTGGAATCATGGTACTTTCACTGCAGTACCTGGCGAAAAGTATTCTTTTGGACAGTCTGCAGCCCATGGCCCGGCAGTCGGCTAAGACCGTGGAGGCCAATATACATATGCTGGCGGATCGGATGATGACCATTGCAGGGGACTGTGGCGTGCAGGAGACGAATTTTGTGGGTTTGGGAGCGGTGGCACAGGAGGAGATTCAGGCGGTCCGCGAGTATGTTTTGACGGAGGCAGCCGAGACTTACGAATTTTATACCATTGCTCTGTATAATCTGGAAGGGCAGCTGCTCCAGGGGATCGGAAACGCGCCGGAGAATATAGAGAGCGGTTTCTTTTCTCTTCTGAAGGAGACGGATAATCTGACCACCTCTGCCACCACCGCCCTGGAGGGACGTCTGGGCATTACCATGGGAATGCCGGTGAAGGAGAACGGGGAAACCGCCCTTTATCTGGTGGGGGTCTATAAATACGACACTCTCAGCGATGTGATCAGCAGCATCAATCTGGGCAGGGACGGCATGGCCTACATGGTCAACCGGGAGGGCATCGTCGTCGGGCATCCGGATCAGGCTCTGGTCCGTGAGGGAAGCACTCTATACCAGCTCTGCGGCGGGCAGCATGATGCCATGGCTTCAGTGACCACCGGTGAGACGGGAGCGGCGGAGTTCCCTGTGGGAGGAACGGATATGCTGGTGGCGTTTTCTCCTGTCAGAGGTACTCAGTGGTCGCTGGTGATCCAGATTCCCAAGGCGGACTATGATCACACCATTAACGGCGCAATGCTGCTGGCGCTGGGGGCTACCCTGGCGGTGTTTTTGATCTCCATACTGTTTGTGCTGCGTCTGTCAGGGTCTATCTCCCGGCCGGTAAAGAGAGTCACAGGCCGGATGGTGGCTCTGGCCCAGGGGGATCTGCAGGGGGAAAATGTCTCCGTTCACACAGGGGATGAGCTGGAAGTGCTTGCCCGGACTTTGACGGAAACCACGAAAAGTTTCAAAGAGTATATATCGGACATCCAGGAGGTTCTGTCCCAGGTGGCGGAGGGAAATCTGAATGTGGCTCCCAGAGAAGGGTACAAGGGAGACTTTGTGCTGATCAGAGGAAGTCTGGAGCATATTATTCGGTCCATGAATGAGACCATCGGGGGATTCAGCGCTGCCGCGGAACGCCTTGCGGAGATGTCCGACGAGATGAACGGGCAGTCCGTGCAGCTGCACCAGGCTTCTCTGGAGCAGAACCAGTCCACGGCCGCTTTGGTCTGTGAAGTGTCCAATGTGAAAGAGCGTCTGGACAGTGTCACAGAGAGCACCCGCATGACCCGGGCCAAGACAGGGGAAATAGCCCAAAGCATCCAGGAGGCCAACCAGCAGATGGGGGCGCTCTCCCGGGCCATGGACGATATCAGCGCCAATGTGCAGGAAGTGATAAAGCTTGCCAAGGCCATAGAGGATATTTCCTTCCAGACCAATATTCTGTCCATCAATGCCTCCGTAGAGGCCTCCCGGGCCGGGGAGGCCGGAAAGGGCTTTACGGTGGTGGCCCAGGAGGTGAAGGAACTTGCCTCCAGAAGCGCGGAGGCGGCTCAAAGTGCCTCTGTGATTGTGAACGGCACCAAAACTATCATTCAGACCGGCGTGAAACTCACTGCGGACACCGCCGGATCTCTGGAGGAGATCTCAGGCGTCTCCTGTCAGATCAGCGAGATCTCGGATCGGCTGGTGACTGCGGTGAAGGGACAGCAGACCGCCCTGGCCATTATGGAGGAGCGCATCCAGGAGATATCCTCCATTGCGGATCGGAACCTGCAGAATGCCGGCGGGACCGAGGAGTCCAGCAGTCTTCTGGCCAAAGAGGCGGAGGCCCTGCGGTGCCAGGTGGAAAGATTTGTGTTGAAGAAAGGGGTATAGCATGAGGCGGATAATTGGAAGGATTCTGGCTCTGGCGGCGGCAGTGCTGCTGCTGACCTCCTGCGGAAGCACGCAGGAGCTTCAGGACGGCTATTACACGGCTCAGGCCGCCAAGTTCAGCCATGGATGGAAAGAGTATATTACCATTATGGTAAAGGGAGGAGCCATTGTATCCGTGGAGTATAATGCGGAGAATGCCAGCGGTTTTATCAAGAGCTGGGACAATGCATATATGCAGAATATGCTTCACTCCAACGGAACTTATCCAAATGAATATACCCGGAACTATGCCGGACAGCTGCTGGAGAACCAGGGAAAGGGAGAGATTGATGCCATCAGCGGGGCCAGCTCCTCCTGGGGGTCCTTTCAGAAGCTGGCGGCGGCGGTGCTGGAGCAGGCCCGGAAGGGGGACTCCAGTATTGTCCAGGTGGATACGTCTCATTAAGGCGGTTTTTCCTTTGACTTCAATGTGACAGGGGAAAAATAGGCGGAGAGCAGGACAGAGTTTAGAGAAGGGTATGCCAGGGATACAAAATATACCATGGAAGAAACTGTGGAAGGGGGAGGCTGGCGGTGAAAATATATCTTTTCAGGCATGGGGAGACGGACTGGAACAGGGCCAGAAGGCTGCAGGGACAGAGTGATATTCCTCTAAATGAGGCAGGCAGGGAGCTGGCGGTCAGAACCTCTCAGGCTGTGGCGCAGATCCCTTTTGACAGGGCATATACATCTCCTCTCAGCAGGGCCCGGGAGACCGCCAGGATTCTCCTGGGGGACAGGGATATCGCTCTTGAGGGGGATGAGCGTCTGAAAGAGATGCACTTCGGGGAACACGAGGGGGCTGACTTTGACGCGGCCAAGCGGCCAGGTTCAGGCCATCCCCTTCAGGATTTTTTCTGCAGGCCCCAGAGCTATGTGCCCCCTTCAGGGGCGGAGTCCATCCAGGAGGCCATGGCCCGGGGCCGGGCTTTTCTGGAGGAGAAAATTCTTCCTCTGGAGGGGGAGTGCGAGAACATTCTGGTGGTGGCCCACGGCGCCTTGAACCGGTGTATTTTAAGCGCGGTGGCGGAGATTCCCCTGGAGCGTTTCTGGCAGATGGGGCTGCCTAACTGTGCCGCCTCCATTCTTTCCCTGCAGCAGGGAAAGTTCTCCATTCTGGAGGAGAGCAGAGTGTACTATGGGGAGGAGAAAAATGCACGGCCCTGATTTTACGGATATTTTTGACACCCATGCCCACTACAACGATGAAGCCTTTCAGGAGGATGGGCAGGAGCTGCTGGCGTCGCTGCCGGGGCAGGGCATTGCCAGGGTGGTAAATGTGGGGGCCAGCCTGGCATCCTGCAGGCAGTCTCTGGAACTGGCCCGGCGCTGGCCCCATGTGTACTGCGCCCTGGGGGTGCACCCCAGTGAGTGCGGGGAGCTGAACCAGGAGGGACTGGACTGGCTGAGGCGGCAGTGTCAGGAGGAGAAATGTGTGGCTGTGGGGGAGATTGGTCTGGACTACCACTGGGAGGGACCGGGACGGGAGGTCCAGAAGGAATGGTTTGTCCGCCAGCTGCGCCTGGCCAGGGAGTGCGGCCTTCCGGTGGTGATTCACTCCAGAGATGCCGCCTGCGATACGGCGGATATTCTCAGAGGGGAAAAAGCCGGGGAGATTGGGGGCGTCATACACTGTTATTCCTATTCCAGGGAGATGGCCAGGGAATTCCTGAACATGGGATTTTACTTTGGCATCGGCGGGGTGGTCACATTCCGCAACGCCAGGAAACTGAAAGAGGCGGTGGAGTACATTCCCCTGGACAGGCTGGTGCTGGAGACGGATTGTCCCTACCTGGCCCCGGAGCCCTGGAGGGGAAAGCGCAACAGTTCCCTTTACCTGCCCCTGGTGGCCGCAGCAGCAGCCGCGATAAAAGGAGTGTCCCAGGAGGAGCTGCTGCGGGCCGTCTGGGAGAATTCCCTGAAACTCTACCGCATGGAAAACCTAAGGGCAGGCAGGGGGATTTAGATTTTGCCAATCTGTGGAAATCGGCCCTTTACAGAATGGGGATTGAACTATATAATAAAGAAGGGCCGAAAGGCTTGATGGGTCAGATTCTGGTGCAGGCCTGAAGGGAGAGCCTGCCCATTCCCCTGTGACATCTTTGGGGCCGGGCCTGCCCGGCATGACAGTACAGTAGGGGGAAGGTTCTGCACCTAGAATCTGTCCTTTATAAAACCCGGCATGGAATGTGCCGGGTTTTATAAGGTCAGGAAATTTGTGGTTTATTCTTTGATTTTTACTGCTGTTCCATAGGCAATGATTTCCGCCGCGCCGGACATAACGGAACTGGTGCCGTAGCGGATATTGATGACAGCGTCCGCTTCCAGGAGTTCCGCCGCGTCCACCATGCGTTTTACAGCCATCTGCCTTGCCTCGTTCAACATCTGGGTATACCCTACCAGCTCGCCGCCCACCAGATTTTTCATGGCTGCCATAAAGTCCCGCCCCACGTTTTTGGTGTATACCACAGTGCCTTTTACCACGTCCAGGGCCTCTATTTCTTTGCCGGGGATATAGTCAATATTTAGAAGCTTCATACAATTCTCCTCCTTCGATTTCGTGCATTCTCTCTCTCAGTACCGCCAGGGTGCACAGGATGCCTCCGGCTGGAAAAGCTCCCATGATCAGTGCAGCCGGCAGGGGCATCTGGTACTGCAGGGTGAACCACAGGATTATTCCCAGGGGAAACGCCATCACCACAATGGCCGCACCGCCCACAATCAGGGAAGCGCGTTTTCTGATTTTTTTGTCTTGCCTCTGAGCATCCATAAATTTTGTTCCTCCTTCTTCCATGTTTTCCATTTCCGTCAGAAGCCGGTCCGCGGGAAGGGACCCCAGGGTCAAGTCCTCCGAAAGGATTCTCCCGCAGAATTTTTCCATGGCCTCCAGGTTTTTGCTCTCCCTCTCCAGGGTGATCAGGTGCCTGCGCAGGCAGTCCTCCAGGGTCAGGTGCCCGGACTGGAGCCTGCGGATCTCCTCCAGGGGAATGGCAAGTTTCCGGAGCAATTTCACTTTCAGAAGAACCTGCAGATCTTCCTCTGTGTACTCCCGGTAGCCATTGGCGGCCCGCCCGGGCTTGAGCAGCCCCTGCTCCTCATAGAAACGTATGTTCTTTCTGGTGATGCCCACTGCCTGTTCTACTTCGTTGATCTTCATGGGATTCCTCCGAAAATGTTGTTTACAAGTGCATTCTATACCTTCCACAAAGGGGAAGGTCAATAGTTTTCTCGAAATTCTTAAAAAATATTTCAAAAAAGGGTCTGCTTATACAAACTCTTTCTATTTAATTGCATTTTTCATATGCATTTTCCCGAAAGTATGTTATGATAGAGGACAGGAAAACATTGCCACAGTATAAGAAATGGAGGACAAGAAACATGGCAGAGAACAGGCTCATAGGGGAGTATCCGGTTATCGGCATACGCCCCACGATTGACGGCAGGAGGGGGCCGCTGAAGGTCAGGGAGTCCCTGGAAGAGCAGACCATGAATATGGCCAGGAGCGCCGCAAAGCTCTTTGAGGAGAATATCCGTTATTCCAACGGGGAGCCGGTGAAGGTTGTCATTGCCGACACCACCATAGGCCGAGTGGCCGAGGCGGCTGCCTGCGCGGACAAGTTCCAGAGGGAGGGGGTGTCGGTGACGCTGACAGTGACCCCCTGCTGGTGTTATGGCTCCGAGACCATGGACATGGATCCCATGACCATCAAGGGTGTGTGGGGCTTTAACGGAACGGAGCGCCCGGGTGCAGTGTACCTGGCGGCGGTTCTGGCAGGACATGCCCAGAAGGGTCTGCCCGCCTTCGGCATCTATGGTCATGACGTTCAGGAAGCGGATGCCACGGAGATCCCGGAGGATGTGAAGGTGAAACTGCTGCGCTTTGGCCGGGCGGCGGTGGCTGCGGCAACCATGCGGGGCAAGTCTTATCTGCAGATCGGCTCCGTGACCATGGGCATCGCGGGATCCATCATCGATCCTGAGTTTATGGAAGAATACCTTGGAATGCGCATGGAGTCCGTGGACGAGGTTGAGATCATCCGCCGCATGAGCGAGGGGATCTATAATGTGAAAGAGTACGAGAAGGCTCTGGCCTGGACCAAGGAGAACTGCAGAGAAGGCTTTGACAAGAATCCTGACTTTGTGAAGCGCAGTGACGAGCAGAAAGAGAAGGACTGGGAGTTCGTGGTGAAGATGGCCTGCATCATCGAGGATCTGATGAACGGCAATTCCGGTCTGCCCCAGGGCTGCGAGGAGGAGATGGTGGGCCACAATGCTCTGGCAGCCGGTTTCCAGGGCCAGAGGCAGTGGACGGATTTCTACCCCAACGGCGATTTCCCCGAGGCGGTGCTGAACTCTTCCTTTGACTGGAACGGCGCCAGGGAGCCTTACATTCTGGCCACGGAGAATGACACCTTAAACGGTATCGGTATGCTGTTTATGAAGCTGCTCACAGGAAGAGCGCAGATTTTCGCGGATGTGCGCACTTACTGGAGTCCTGAGGCGGTGAAGAAGGCCGCTGGCTATGAGCTGGAGGGTGTGGCAAAAGAGGCAGGGGGCTTCCTGCATCTGATCAACTCCGGCGCTGCCTGCCTGGATGCCTGCGGCGAGGTGAAGGATGAGAAGGGCCAGGGCGTTATGAAGCCCTTCTGGGAGATGACGCAGGCGGATCAGAAAGCCTGCCTGGATGCCACCACCTGGTGTGAGGCGGACAATGGTTACTTCAGGGGAGGCGGCTTCTCCTCCAGGTATGTGACCCGATCCACCATGCCTGTGACCATGATCCGGCTGAATCTGGTGAAAGGTCTGGGCCCCGTGCTGCAGATCTGCGAGGGCTACACGGTACAGCTGCCTGACGAAGTGACGGACGTGCTTTGGAAGCGTACTGACTATACATGGCCCTGCACCTGGTTTGCACCCAGGACCACAGGAAAGGGTGCTTTCAAGACGGCCTATGATGTGATGAATAACTGGGGAGCCAACCACGGCGCCATCAGCTATGGGCATATTGGGGCGGATCTGATCACCCTGGCTTCCATCCTTCGCATTCCTGTGTGTATGCACAATGTGCCGGAGGAGGATATCTTCCGTCCTGCGGCCTGGAATGCTTTTGGCATGGACAAGGAAGGACAGGACTACAGGGCATGTGCCGCTTACGGGCCCATGTACCGTAATATTCGATAGTAATACAGAGGGACAGACCATTTCCGGGGCTGTCCCTTTTTTCTTGCTTTAGTCTTTATATTTTCTTTTC
The DNA here is from genome assembly GCA_910587755.1 of uncultured Acetatifactor sp. Taxonomy (GTDB): domain Bacteria; phylum Bacillota; class Clostridia; order Lachnospirales; family Lachnospiraceae; genus Acetatifactor. Next base: position 19,371 of record CAJUNZ010000027.1, read on the forward strand.
ATTTCTTCCTGTTTCTCTCCATTTTTCTATTTACATTTCGTTTATAGAGTGATATAATATAGAAAAGTTTCGTGAAGTTTCGACAAAATTTCACAAAGTTTCGTAACGGAGGAGAGGAAGATGAAGACGTATGCAAGAACGAGAGCGGGGGCGTTTGTGATGGCGCTGCTGCTGTTCCTGCTGCCTGCCGCCGGGGCGCTTGCGGAGGGCATGGTGGCCAGGGCGGAGGGAAGCCCGGTTCTGAAGCTGCACTACCACAGGGAGGACGGCAGCTATGAGGGCTGGGATGTATGGCTGTGGGAAGTTGGGGGCGAGGGCGGCGGAGTGGCTTTCGCCGAGGAGAACGGCGAGATGGTTGCCACCAAGGAGATCAGCCCCGGCATCACAAGTGTGGGATTTATCGTCCGTACCCAGGACTGGGTGAAAGATTTTGACGGGGACCAGTTTATTGACATTTCCGAGGTTATTTCCGGCACGGTACATATCTACATAGAGTCCGGTGTGGAAGGCTATACCAAGGAGTATGGAGATGACGTGGTCATAGGCACAAGGCTGAAATCCGCAGTCTACAATAATGACGGTACCGTTACTGTCACTATGACGGGGGAGATTGAGGGCAGCCTGGAGAAGGTCTTCTCCATTGAAGGGAAAGAGGGAGAGATCGGCATTTCCGGTGTGGAGGCCGCAGGGGACTATAACTATACTGTGACCCTGGCCGGAGAATTGGACTCTGCCAAAAGTTACACCATCACTTATGAGGGCTCCACCTACAGCGTAAGAATGCCCAGTGTCTACTCCACGCCGGAGTTCGAGGCGGAGTACACCTACACAGGGGATGACCTGGGGGCTGTGTGGAGCAGTGAATCCACCACTTTCCGGGTATGGGCGCCCACTGCGGAGTCCGTCACCCTGAAGCTCTATGAGTCGGGCAAAAGCTATGTGGACGACCTGACGGAGGAAGTGGAGATGACCTCCGACGTCAACGGCACCTGGGTGACGACCCGGGAGGGAGATCTGAGCGGGGTTTACTATACCTATTCCGTAACCATCGACGGCACGTCCAGAGAGGCCTGTGATCCCTATGCCAGGACCACCGGCGTCAACGGTGTCAGGGCCATGGTGCTGGATCTGGACAGCACCGATCCGGAGGGATGGGCCCAGGATACCAACCCTCACGCAGGGGAGAGCATCAATGACGCGGTGATTTATGAGCTCCATGTGCGCGACTTGTCCGTGGACGAGAATTCGGGTATCACCAACAAGGGGAAATTTTTAGGGCTCACAGAGACAGGAACCAAGACTCCCGGAGGGGTGTCCACAGGGTTGGATCACATCAAAGATCTGGGTGTGACGCACCTGCATCTGCTGCCGGTGTATGATTTTGGCTCCGTGGATGAGACGCACACGGTGGGAAATCTTTTCAACTGGGGCTATGACCCGGTGAACTACAATGTGCCCGAGGGCTCCTACTCCACGGATCCCTACAATGGGGAAGTCCGGGTGAAAGAGTTCAAACAGGCGGTGAAGGCTCTCCATGACAATGGCATCAGTGTGGTTATGGACGTGGTGTACAATCATGTACAGGATGCCGCTAATTTCTGTTTTAACAAGATTGTGCCCGGCTATTTCTCCAGAGTGGATGAGGAGGGTGTGTACTCCAACGGTTCCGGCTGCGGAAACGACACTGCCTCCGAGCGGGCTATGGTGCGGAAGTTCATTGTGGATTCTGTGTCCTACTGGGCGGATGAATATCATATTGACGGGTTCCGCTTTGACCTGGTGGGGCTTCTGGACATAGAGACCGTCAATGCCATTGTGGAGGAGGTACACAAGGATCATCCTGATGTGATTTTCTACGGGGAAGGCTGGGCCATGACCACCAACGCCACCAAGGAAGGGCTGACCATGGCCACCCAGCAGAATTCTGCCCAGACGCCGAAGTTTGCCTACTTTAACGACACCATCAGGGATGGTCTGAAGGGCAGCGTTTTTGACGATAAGGACCCGGGCTATGTCTCCGGCAAGGAGGGCATGGAGGAGGTTATCGAAAGATGCTTCCTGGGAGCGGACTCCTGGTGCGGCAGTCCGGCACAGACTGTCAACTATGCTTCCTGCCATGACAATTTGACCCTGTTTGACCATCTGCAGACCGCAAGGCCGGAGGCGGGACAGGAGGCCTGGATACGGATGAACAATCTGGCGGCTGTGGTGTACATGACTTCCCAGGGCATTCCTTTCCTGCAGGCAGGGGAAGAGATGCTGCGCACCAAGGTCAACGATGACGGGACTTTTAACTCCAACAGCTATTCTGCCGGGGATAAGGTCAACAGTCTCAAGTGGAGTGATCTGGAGGAGGAGTCCTACAGACAGGTTTATGAGTACTATAAGGGACTTATCGCTTTCCGTAAGGCACATGGGGCGCTGCGCCTGGGGACGGCTCAGGAGGTGGCTTCCAATGTCTCCGCGGTGGATGGCCTGGAGGCCAATGTGACCGCATTTGACATAAAGGGCGGTGTCAACGGGGAGACGGCAGAGGAAATCTTTATCATATTTAATGCCAATGAGAAGGAGACCACGGTTTCCCTTCCTGAGGGGAACTGGAACGTCTATGTGAACGGGGAAAAGGCAGGAACCACAGCCCTGGCCTCCATCAGCTCCGGCAGCGCCGCTGTGGCGCCTGTGTCGGCTCTGGTGCTGGTAAAAGAGGACAATGTGGTGGCTCCTGAAGAGGGGGCTGACCAGGAGGCGGATTCTGAAGAGAGCTCCTCCCGGGAGTCAGAAGCTTCAGAAGCATCCTCCCAGGGAACTTCTGCTGCAGAAGGTGAGAGCAGCAGTGTCTGGATGATAGTCGGGATCGTGGCCGTTGTGGTGTTAGCGGCTGCAGGCGGCGCATTCGTTGTCCTGCGGAAAAAGAAATAAAATCAAAAAGGCAGCGGACTGGTTTCCGCTGCCTTTTTGTGGAGGGAAGGGGGCTTTTCCAGGACCGTCAAAGGAAAGCAGGGCTTATGGGCGGCTTTCGGTTGCAAAAATCTTGGGCAGATGGTAAGATGTCAGTAGACAGAATGTAAGTTGAAACACTCTCTGAGGATTGTGAAGAGTGATTTTTCAGCAGATTCTAAGATGATGCATAGGAGGTATGGATGGAGGGAAAGACTATCAGGGAGAGACTGGAGGGCAGGGAACTGAAGGCATTCTGTATCTTTTCCGTACTGCTGCTGCTGGCGGCGGGGTGCGTGGGGATGGTGCAGGAGGGGCATGGAACAGGGGAGCTGTTTCGGGGGCTTTGGACCATTGTGGTATCCAGGGATGCTCTGATCACGGATTATTTTGAACTGGCAGGATTCGGGGCAGCTTTTGTGAATGCGGGTCTGGTGATGGCCATGGGGATTGCCCTGGTGAGACGGGAGAATGTGCCGTTCTCTGGACTGACCCTGGCGGCGGTGTCCATCAACGCGGGCTATGCTCTATGGGGGAAAAATCCAGTGAACACTCTGCCCATCCTTCTGGGGTCTTTTCTCTATGCCAAGGCGCACGGCTCTCCCATGGGCAGATACATATACACCGCTCTTTTTGGGACCAGCCTGGCTCCGCTGGTGACAGAGCTGGTGTTCCTTCTGCCCTTTGACAGGAAGATCAATCTGCTGGCCGCGGCAGTGGTGGGGATGCTCATCGGTTTTATCCTGCCCAGCCTTTCCATGCATACAGCCACCATGCACATGGGATACAACCTGTTCAATGTGGGATTTTCGGCGGGAATTGTAGCTTTTGTGATGGTGTGTGTGCTGAAATCCTTCGGACTGGAGAGTGAGTCCGTGATGATCTGGAGGGAGGGGAGCCCCACATGGATTGTACTGGGACTGTACGGCTACTGCCTTCTGGCTTTTTTGTTTGGACTGTATCTGAACCGTTGGGATTTGAAAGGACTTTTGAGAGTATGGAGGCATCCCGGCCGGGCGGTGACGGATTTTGTGATGATGGAGGGGCCCGGGTGCGCTCTGATGAATATGGGGATGGTGGGAGGAGCCTGCGCCACCTATATCTGCCTTATCGGCGGGGATTTCTCCGGCCCGGTGGTAGGCGCGGTGCTGACGGCTTTTGGCTTTGCCGCCTTTGGGGTTCATGTGAAAAACTACCTGCCCGTGCTTCTGGGGGTGTTCCTGTCCACCTTTCTGAACCATTTTTCCCCAGTGACCCCAGGCATGCAGCTGGCAGCGGTGTTTTCCGTGGGGCTTTCCCCAATCTCCGGCCGGTTTGGCCCGGTGGCGGGGGTGTTCGCGGGCATGCTCCATTCAGCTGTGGTCATGTGCACCTCTCAGATGTATGGGGGGCTGAACCTTTATAACAACGGCTTCAGCGCCGGGTGGGTGGCAATTATCATGGTGCCTGCCCTGGAGAGCTTTATGTCAGAGATGAGACAGAAAAAAAGAGAAAGAGGATAGAATTATGCTGCAGGAACAAAAGAAAGTTGCCAAGATTATTGCAGAGCTGACCACATATTTTTTGATTCTGGGGGCGGATCAGATCAGTTCCAGCGTGGTGAAGCAGGGCCGCCAGGGAATCATTACTTTCCGGGCCAACTATGAACCGGGATGTGAGGGAGAGCTGCGGGATATGGAGAGATATCTGACGGAACCGAAAAACAACGGCATCGAGGATATCTACTGGGAATTGGCCGGTGTGGGGGACTCCTTTGACACCAACGAGCTGCTGCTTGTGGGGATGATGGTGGACAGGGCGGAGGTCAATGTGGAGGACGGCTTTGTGAACCTGAAGCTTTATAAGGAATTTCCGGCCTGAGGGAAGATACATTATGGGCTGGCTGTGCGCATCATTAAGATGGGAATATTTTTGAATTATCCGGCAGAAATGCCGGATTTTTTTCATAGGTTTAAATCTTTTTTCCCTGAAGCTCCGTCAAATATAGCAGGGGGACAGGCAGGGAAAAGGAGGGGAGCTCCATGGGAGAGGAGGAACTGGTGAGGCGGATCCGGCAGCAGTCCTGTGCAGCCTTGGGGCCAGACGCACCTTTGCCCGGCATCAGGTGGAGTGATGGAGGAACCAGGGCATTCGTCTGAGATAAAAAGTGTCATAAATAACAATCAGAATAAGAATCGGTGAGACGGATGTGTGTCCGCCAGGTACTATAGATTGCAGTGCCTGGCGGAGGAACTAATCCGGACGAAAGTTTGGACTGTTAAAAAGTATTTGTTTTATCCAAGTTTTCCTGAAATAGCTGTGGAAGACGCCTTGTGAGTGGCCTTTGTGAAACAGGGGTCTTTCTGCCTGGGGGCTGTGTCAGCCGATATATGTGGTTTAATCTTATAGAGAGAGTAGAATTTGAAAGATTCATTATATTCATTCACTTTGAAAGGGTCAAGGGAAGGATCTACTATAAACATCTGTGAATCCCAATTACAAAAGTTCTCATATGCCATTACCTCATCAAAATTACTATCAGGCATAATAGCCAGTTCCATTACAGGGGTATAAGAGAAATAAGATAACAGAGCCAAGAAGAAGAGCAGTATACTCAGCGCGAAAGAAGTTGAGAGCACGATTTTTCTGGTGGTTAAGGTTTTGTTCATCACAAGTATTCTCTCTTTTAAAACCTTAAAATTTCCACTGAAGGAATTTACAAAAAACTTTCCGCTTGTCTCTTGGTCTTTCATCTCCAACAGCATCAGCTGGTAGTTAGTTTTCTCCGTCTGTGTCATATCCTTTGTGACTATTTCATCGCATACATGTTCGGTGGTTTTGGTGATTTCCCAATACAGCAGATAGGCAAGGGGATTGAACCAGTGAAGGAATATGGCTGCCAGGCATAAGAGCTTGATCAGAGCGTCTCGATTTCTGATATGGGTCAGTTCATGGGATAATGCCATGTTCCTCTTGCTGTTTTCGCTGAGTGAGGCGGGGAGGACGATAAGAGGAGAGATAAAACCCATGGTAAATGGGACAGCAATGTGGGAACTGGATAACAGCTTAACTTTTTTCCTTCGTTTCTTTGCCTTTTTATGGTCTGTGTATAGTTTAATTGACGAGGGAGGGGTGCTGATTTTTTGCAGAAACATTTTACATCGTATATACTTTATGAAATAATATAATGTAATTACAAGAATCACCGTTCCCCAAGTTGCATATGTGAACTGTAATAATTCCTGGTTTTTCATGTAAGTGTGCCCGTCAGGAAAAGTAATATGTAATCTGGATGTATCAATTTCAAGACAATCATTCTTTCCGAGTATATGATTGTCATAGCCAAACAGGACTTCCAGCAGGCCGCCGATTCCAGTTCTCTCTCTTTGAAAGGGAAGCAGGAAAAACAACAGAGTTATCTTTAAGAACCGGTAGCGCCAGGCGGACGGGAAGCGCAGTAAAACAACCGGTCTTATGAGCAGGTAAACCAGGAAAAACAAGCTGCCCGCCAATGACATTGAAAACAGCAGATTCATGTCATACTCCTTTTTTTCTTATCAGTGATTTTAATTCGCTGATCTCCAGATCTGTGAGACCTCTCTCCGTGGTTAATGCGGATACAAATTTTTTCAGAGAACCGTCAAACAGCTCGCCCACAATGTGTTCCGCCAGAAAACTGTCATATTTTTCCTGAGGGATCATAGGATAATAGAGTCTTTTCCTCTCAGGGCCTTCTGAGCGCACAAATCCCTTTTTGATCAGGTGAACCAGATGGGTGTTGACGGTCTGGCGCTTCAGAGTGGGATTTTTCTGATTCATGTGCGTAAATATCTCGTTAAAAGTAACGCCGTCCGTACCGGTCCATATATGTCTCATAAGTTCATATTCTTTGTTTGTAAGTTCTCCAAACATGATATTTGCCCCCTTGATATTTTTTGCTTGAGCATATTGTACTATCTGAATGGCAGCTTGTCAAATACTTTGATAAATTTCGCACTTTTTAGCACAAAAATGTCCCCGGGCACTCTGTATTTTGGAAGTAATTGAAAAATTACTGACAGCAGTGTCCAGGATGAAATTTCGCCCTTGACAAACACATGTACCATGTTCTATAATTTTCCCCAGAGGATAACTGTGAAGAGGATCAGTACAGGCCTGGAAGCATGCAGAGAGAGAACGAGGCACCCCTGAGGGTGCGGCTGAAAGGTTCTTATGGGGAGGGTCTGGAACCTGCCTTGGAGTTTCCGTGCGAGATCCCGGCGGCGCATATGCGGAGCCGGAGAGAGAAGCATGGCGCAGGCCGGCGTTAAGGGCATAAAAGAGTGGCGCGAGAGCGCAATACAGGGTGGTACCGCCGGGCTTCCGGTCCCTTTGGGGATGGGAAGCCCGGCGTTTTTTCATAATATAAAACAGTCCCGGAACGGAAACGCCCGGAAGAAAGTGTGGACGCATGCTCATGCGGCCAGAATTTCTTCCCTGAAAGGGCGTTGAAGAGCAGGGACGGAACTGGAATAGGAGGTAAAAAATGGCAGACAAAAAAATGGTGGAAGAGATCACATCTATGGACGTGGATTTTGCCCAGTGGTATACGGATGTGGTTAAGAAGGCGGAGCTGGTGGATTACACCTCCGTCAAAGGATGCATGGTGATCAAGCCTGCGGGCTATGCTATCTGGGAGCTGCTCCAGAGGCAGCTGGACGAGAGATTTAAGAAAGCAGGGGTGGAAAACGTATACCTGCCCATGTTCATTCCTGAATCCCTGCTCCAGAAGGAGAAAGATCATGTGGAAGGATTTGCGCCCGAGGTGGCCTGGGTCACGCACGGGGGCATGCAGCCCCTGCAGGAGAGGCTGTGCGTGAGGCCCACTTCGGAGACCCTCTTCTGTGACTTTTACAAGAACGACATACACTCCTACAGGGATCTGCCCAGGGTGTATAACCAGTGGTGTTCTGTGGTCCGCTGGGAGAAAGAGACCAGGCCCTTCCTGCGATCCAGGGAATTCCTGTGGCAGGAGGGACACACGGCCCATGCCACGGCCCAGGAGGCGGAGGAGCGGACCATCCAGATGCTGAATATTTACGCCGACTTCTGCAGGGAAGTCCTGGCCATCCCCGTGATCAAGGGCCGCAAGACGGACAAGGAGAAATTTGCCGGCGCCGTGGCCACCTATACCATCGAGGCCCTGATGCACGACGGCAAGGCGCTCCAGTCGGGTACCAGCCACAATTTCGGGGACGGATTTGCCAAGGCATTCGGCATCCAGTTTGCCGACAAAGACAACGGGCAGAAGTATGTACATCAGACGTCCTGGGGCGTGAGCACCCGTCTTATCGGCGGCATTATCATGGTTCACGGGGACAACGAAGGCCTGGTGTTGCCTCCCAGGGTGGCTCCTGTGCAGGTGTGCATTATTCCCATTCAGCAGAAAAAAGAAGGGGTCCTGGACAAGGCTTATGCGCTCCGGGGGATCCTTGAGAAGAATTTCCGGGTGAAAGTGGACGACTCTGACAAGAGCCCCGGATGGAAATTTGCGGAAGCCGAGATGCGGGGAGCCTGCCTGCGCCTGGAGGTAGGACCCAAGGACATAGAGGCAGGAAAATGCGTTCTCTGCCGCAGGGACACCAGGGAGAAAGTGGAAGTGGCATTTGAGGAACTGGAGAGCCGGGTGGGAGAACTTTTGGACACCATACAGAGAGAGATGCTTCAGAGGGCGGAGGCCCACATGGCATCCCACACCTACACAGCTTCAACCATGGAAGAGTTTGAGAACCTGTTCCGGGAGAAGTCAGGCTTTGTAAAGGCCATGTGGTGCGGCTGCCAGGAGTGTGAGGATAAGATCAAAGAGAAGCTTGCGGTCACAAGCCGCTGCATGCCCTTTGAACAGGAGAACGTGGCGGACACCTGCGTCTGCTGCGGAAAGCCTGCAAAGAAAATGGTTTACTGGGGACGCTCTTATTAGCAGCCATCCCCGGAGAAGTAAGGAAGTTTAAGAAAATTTATGAATTATATTGTATTTGACCTGGAATGGAACCAGGGTGATACGGGCCAGGAGGAACCGGGCATTCCCTTTGAGATCATAGAGATAGGCGCGGTAAAGCTGGACCAGGAAGGACGGGTGGCGGGAAAGTTCAGCCAGCTGGTGAAGCCCACCGTGTACCAGAGGATGCACCAGGCCACAGGCAGGCTCATCCATCTGCAGATGAAAGAACTGGAAAACGGAACGCCTTTTGTCCAAACGGCGGAGGGGTTTCTGGAGTGGTGCGGGCAGGAGCCTTTTCAGTTCTGCACCTGGGGCAGCATGGATCTGACGGAGCTCCAGAGGAACATGAAATATTTCGGCATGCCTTCCCTGGCCCAGGGCCCCATTGCCTTTCTGGACATACAGAAACTGTTCAGCCTGGCCTATGAGGACGGAAAAAGCAGGAAGGCCCTGGAACACGCGGTGGATGTGCTTCAGGTGGAGAAGGAGATTCCTTTTCACAGGGCTTTTGGGGATGCCTTTTACACGGCCAGGATTCTTTCAAGGATCCTGGTGGAGAAGCCCCAGGTGATGCAGAACATCTCCTATGACGTGTTCCATCCCCCTGCGGACAAGAAATCAGAGTTAAAAATTCGGTTTAACGACTATGTGAAGTTTATCTCACGGGAATTTGAGAATAAATCGGATGCCCTTGCGGACAGTGAAGTGGCCTCCAGCAGATGTTACCTGTGCTGCAGGAATCTGCGCAAGACAGTGAAATGGTTTACGCCCAACGGGAAAAACTATTTCTGCCTTGCCCACTGCGAGATCCATGGGTATTTAAAGGGAAAAATCCGGATTCGCAGGGCGGAGGACGGAGGAATCTATGTGGTCAAAACCACCAAACTGATCTCCGACCAGGAGGCTGCCTCCATCAGAGAACGGGGCAGCCAGGCCAGGATGCATCACAGAAAAAATATGCCCTAATCGTCCAGCCATTTGGTTCTTCTGTACCGGCGCCGAGGAGTTCTGCGGCGCCGGGGTCTGTGCCGTCTTCCGGCAAAGGAGTAATTTCTCAGCACCAGCCGTACCAGGAATACGATGACAGCCGCCGCGCCGGCGATACCCAGAAGGATCAGCACCAGTTTGACATTGATGAAAAGAGGTCCGGATTCTTCGTCCTCCGGGGCCTTGTCCTCGGGCGTGTCAAACAAGACAGCCCCGTTCTTGGCGGAGGCAAAATTTACCCCCACGGAGCCGATGGGCACACCGCTGCAGGTGTAGGAGATCAGAGCGGCCTGGTTCTCGTTCTGGGTCTGGTAGGACACGGAAGATTCCAGGTCCTGGAAGGCTACGGTTCTGGGGAGAATGATAAAGTCATCCTTGTCCAGAGACAGCAGAGGCTGGGAACTGCCGAAGATGTCGTTTCCGCTGTAGAACAGCCCCGTATCCTCAATGCGGTATCTTGTCTCCGTCTGGGCCACATTCACCTTCTCAAAATTGGCGAAACCATACTCAAACAGGGCGATGGTATCTTCATACTGACAGGGAGCTTCGTCGTGGAGCACCACACTGATAAGCTTCAAGCCGTTGCGCTCGGCGCAGGCCACCAGGGAGCTTCTGGCGGTGTCGGTGTATCCGGTTTTGCAGCCCACCAGGTACTCGTAGGCATACTCAGCCCCCGGGAGCAGCTTCATCTTGTTGTTCTCAATCTTCGTCTGGGGCAGCCTGTCCGTGGCGGGAAACTCAAAGCGGGGCGTCACCGTGATCTTGCACAGCATTTCATTGGCAAAAAAAGCTCTTCCTATCATGGCCATGTCATAGGCGGAGGTGTAGTGGTTCTCATCCGGCAGGCCGTTGGGGTTGGCAAAATGGGAGTCCACACATCCCAGGGCTGCCGCCCTCTCGTTCATTATGTCGGCGAAGACCTGCCAGTCGGTGGAGCCGGTGATATGTTCCGCCATAGCGTAGGCAACCTCGTTGGCGGAGCGGATCAGCAGCGCTTCCATACACTGGCCCATGGTCAGGGCCTGTCCCGTGTCCATGGCGATATGGGTGCTGTCCCTGGGAGTGTCGAAGACGGCCTTTTGGGAAAAGTTCACAATCTCGTCCATCTGGCACATTTCCGAGGCGATCAGGGCAGTGAGAATCTTGGTGGTGCTGGCGGGGTACTGGGCCTGATGGATATTTTTGGCGTAGAGGATGGTGCCGGTCTGGGCCTCTATCAAAATGGCAGACTCGGCCCCCACCACAGGGCCCGTGGGCCAGTCGGCGGTTTCATTGGATTGAACAGGCATGGCCCGGTGGGTTTCCAGGCGCAATTCCACTTCAGAGAGGGCCAGAGCCCGGGCAGGGGGCAGAAGGGCCAGACAGAGAGCGCAGGCCCAGGGGGCGAGAAACCGCAGCACCGGGACGGCAACGGCGTGAGTATGTTTTAAAATGTTATTTATTGTGGTTTTATTTGGTATCATTGGCAAAAATGAGCCTTTCCTGATTTTTTCTTTCATTATACACTATCCTGCCGGAAAACCAAAGGGCATTTTTGGGGAAAGGCAGAAATCCTCCTGATTCATGGATTGACAAGTATTTAAAATTAAAGTACAGTTAGTATAAGGACAGGGAGAAACTGGCCGGAAGGTTGGAGTGGACATGAGACTGCGCAATATAACAGGGTCCCGGGAAGTGATCGCGGAGAGCCCCTATGTGGTGCAGGAGGCGGTGCAGCTGAAGTGCGCCTCCTCCTGGAACAGGATTTTTGGGAACGAAAATCCCATTCATATTGAAATTGGTATGGGAAAGGGACAATTTATCCATACTATGGCCAAGGGGCATCCGCAGGTGAACTATGTGGGGATTGAAAAATATTCCAGTGTGCTGCTGCGGGCGGTCCAGAAGATGGAGGAAGAAGAGCTCTCCAATTTAAAGTTTCTGCGCATGGACGCGGAGATTGTGGGAGAGGTCTTTGGCCCGGGAGAGGTGGATCGGATCTACCTGAATTTCTCGGACCCCTGGCCCAAAGACAGGCACGCCAGGCGCAGGCTGCCCTCCAGGGAATTTCTGGCCCGTTACAGCCGGATTCTAAGGCAGGGAGGAAAGCTGGAGTTCAAGACTGACAACAGGGAGCTTTTTGACTTTGCCCTGGAGGAGCTGGGGCCGGCGGGATGGACGCTGGAGGCATGCACTTATGACCTTCACGGGGATCCGGAAATGATGGCCGGCAATGTGACGACGGAGTATGAGGAGAAGATCGGAAGAGCGTCGTGTAGGGAAAGAGTGTAGATCTCGGTGGTCGC
>CAJUNZ010000028.1 GCA_910587755.1 uncultured Acetatifactor sp.
GACCACCGAGATCTACACTCTTTCCCTACACGACGCTCTTCCGATCTGTCCGCCGTGGCAGGATGCATAGCCGTTCCTGTTGGCCAGTGCCCATGCCATGGTGAGAGTGCCCTTCTTGTGCTCGCCGAAATACTTCATGCCCAGGATAGCTGCACAGTTCTGGTTGGTATCAAAATAGCACAGGGTCAGAGGATCGCTCAGGCAGCTGAAATCAACATCAGGGCTCTCGGTGGGTGTCCACTGAGGGTTGGAGAAGATGTAGATATCCGGCTCTTTACCTCCGCCGATGGGCTGGGATCCCTTGTACATCTGCACATATTTGTCAGACATATACTGGAAGTTCAGCATCCAGTTATAGAGAAGATTCTCTTCGCCTTCCGGGATCAGCAGATGAGCCTTTGCCATGAACTCAGGATCCAGTCCGATATAGCACTCTGCATGATACATCGTCTGCCAGCGAGTCTTGTAGATGGCATCCATGACCACTTTGTCAAGCTTGGTCTCGTCCACACCGGGCTCGCCCTTAATGCGGCGTGCCGCAGCATAACGTCCTGTAACCGCACCGTCATTGAACAGCAGAACCTTGGCATCCCTCTCCAGGCCGATCTCTTCCGCCCTGTACACAGGCATATCGGTGACAATGGTCCCCGGAGAATTCTTGGCCATCTCATAGGCCTCCTTCAGGGTATTCACCTTCACCACATTGTTGCCGTAGAAAGCGCCCTCAATGATAGAGCGTGTCCTGCTGAAGCCAGGCTTTCCGGCGCCGATTTCAGAAATCGGGTAATACGCTTTTGTTGACATTGGTTACATCCTCCTTAAGTTTTTTCCTTGCTTTTCCTATTATCTCAAAACTGCCATAAAAAGTCAAGAATGGTTCCCGATTTTATAGCCTTTTAACAATTTATACTCACAATCTAAAACATTTACTCTTCCCCCAGAGTCTCTCCCCGCAGCCACTCCCGTTCCTCCTGGTCCAGATAGGGAGAAAGCTTCTCATAGACCTCCCTCTGATAGCTGTGCAGGTAAGCCTTCTGGGTCTCGGTCAGATATCTCTCGTCCACAGCCTCCCTGTCCACAGGCACCCAGGTGAGGGTTCTGAAGTGCATAAACTGGCCGTATTCGTTCTTCTCCCCCTTCTCCACCACCATCACATTCTCAATGCGGATGCCGTGGCTTCCCTCCACATAGATGCCGGGCTCGTTGGTCACATCCATGCCCGCCTCCAGGACAGCTTCCTGCCTGCCCTCAATATAGCGCCAGGACAGCCCCTGGGGGCCTTCATGCACATTGAGAGTATAGCCCACTCCGTGCCCTGTGCCGCACTTATAGTCAAGTCCCATATCCCAGATGGGCTGACGGGCCAGAATGTCCAGGTTGCGGCCGGTGCAGCCGTGGAGCCAGCGGGCGTTGGTCATCTGCAGCATTCCCGCCGCCACCAGGGTGTAGTGTTTCCTCTCCTGGTCGGAGACGGGGCCCAGGACAATGGTCCTGGTCACATCCGTGGTGCCTCCCAGGTACTGTCCCCCGGAGTCCACCAGAAGCATTCCCTCCGGGGCCAGAACCGCATGGTTCTCCGGGGTGGCCTCATAGTGCATCATGGCCCCGTTGGCCCTGTATCCCGCTATGGTGGGGAAGGACAGATCCAGAAATTCCGGAATCTCCCTCCGGAACTCCTCCAGCCGGTCTGCCGCAGAGATCTCCGTGATCTCCATTTTCCCGATATTTTTCTTCAGCCAGTAAATAAATTTCGTCAGCGCCACACTGTCCTTCAGGTAGATCTCCTCCATATGGGCCAGTTCCACCGGATTCTTTACCGCCTTCAGAAGCTCCGTGGGATTTTTCTTCTCCACAGGAGTCTGCTTTTCCGACAGGATCTTATACACACAGTAGCTGCAGTGGCGCAGGTCCAGAAGCACCTTGCCCCCTTCCGGCAACGCCTTTAAGTACTCCGTCACGGTATTGTACTCTTCCACCCGGACGCCCCTGGAGGCCAGATACTCCGCCGTCTCCTTCTCCAGAGCGCCCGTGTTTACAAAGAGCACCGTGTTCTCCCTGGTAAAATACCCATAGCACATGGCCACAGGATTGCACTCCACGTCACAGCCCCGGATGTTGAAAAGCCACATAAGGTCGTCCAGTTTTGTCAGCAGGAAACTGTCCGCTCCCTCTTTCTCCACCTTCTCCATCACGTCCCCGCGCTTGTCCTCGAAGCTTCTACCCGCCAGATCCTCCGGCAGCAGACGCACTTTTCCCGCCGGGAAGGCCGGCCTGTCCTGCCAGATTTCCTCCGCCAGATCCCTGTCGTAGGCCAGCACAATGTGCTTTCCCTCCAGTTTTTTCTCCAGATCCTTTCCGCCGGAAGCGCTGATAACCCTGCCGTCAAAGCCAAGGGTCTGCCCCTCCTGCATCCTGTCCCGGAGAAAGTCTTCCAGGGTGGGAACACCCTCGTCCTGCATGCGGAACAGCTCCACCGTGGTGCCCTCCAGTTCCCTCTCGGCCTGGATAAAATATCTGCCGTCCGTCCACAGGCCGGCCCCCTCCTGCCACACAAGCAGAGTGCCGTTGGACCCTGTAAAGCCGCAGAAATACTCCCTCACCTTAAAATAATCGTTCACATACTCCGAATTGTGAAAATCTGCGGTGGGTATCATATAGTAGTCAATGCCCGCCGCAGCCATTGCCCCCCTGAGGGCTTTCAGTCTCTCCCTCACCGTCTGGTTCTCCATGGCTCTCATCCTCTCTCTTTTTGCCGAAAACCGTTCCCGGGGCACTCCCCCTTCACCGGTTTTTCCGCTCTTCATCTCCGGCTTCCGTGTTCCGCTCCCAATCCCTGGCGCAAAAGCTCACACCGCCCGTCCCCTGCTGCGGCCCTCAGCTCTCAGCGCACAGACCCACGGCCCTGGATGTGCCCACTCTGTCACATCCCAGCTCCAGATACATCTCCAGGTCTTCCAGGGTGGAAATGCCCCCGGCGGCCTTGATCTTCACCCCGGGCCCGATATGCTTTTGGAACAGCTCCACATCTTCTCTCACAGCTCCTCCGGTGCCGAAGCCTGTGGACGTCTTGATATAGTCCGCCCCGGCATTTGTGACCGCCCGGCACATGGCGATTTTCTCTTCCTCTGTCAGGTAGCAGGCCTCCACAATCACTTTCAGCACATGCCCCCCGCAGGCTTCCTTTATGGCCCGGATCTCCTGTTCCACCTTGTGGTACAGTCCGGCCTTCACGTCACCGATATTGACCACCATGTCAATCTCGCCGCAGCCCTCCCTCAGAGCCTGCGCCACCTCCGCAAGCTTGGCCTCCGTGACACTGTAGCCTAAGGGAAATCCCACCACAGTGCAGATGTTCAGCTGATTTCCAAAGGTTTCATGGACCCTTTTCACATAGGAAGGGGGAATACACACACTGGCCGTGTGGTATTTTACAGCTTCCCGGCAGAGCTTTTCCACGTCCTCCCAGACCGCAAACGGTTTCAGCAGTGTGTGGTCCACCTTTTTCAGCATCTCTTCTCTTGTCATGCCAATCCCTTTCCGCTTCAATCTCAGATTCCCAGAAATTCTCTCACTACCTTCTCCATCTGTGCCACATCGCACTCCCTGCAGTGGACCACCGGCGCGGTGCGGATCTCCTCCACCGCCTGGGGAACCTTTACCCCGGAAAGCCTGGACAACTCATCCGCCAGGGCAAAATCTCTCTCACAGTCAGAGCTCTCCCCGGTTCCTGCAGCTTTCTCCGAAAGAGCCCCCATGACGCTTCGGGTAAATTTGAAAGGACTGGCTGTGGAGGCCACCACCGCCGCCCCTCTGTCCCCTGTATCCTGGAGATATTTCCGATAAACTGCACTGGCCACGGCGGTATGGGTATCCACCACATAGCCCCACTCCCGGTATAGCCTGTCAATCTCCGCCGCCGTCTCCTCCTGGGAGGCATAACCGCCATAAAAGTCAGAGAGCTCCGCCCTCATCCCCTCTGTGATATCGTAACATCCCCGGCCGCTGAGCGCCTCCATAAGCGCCCTTGTGCCGGGACCGTCCTCCCCGCCGATATGGTACACCAGGCGCTCCAGGTTGCTGGACACCAGAATATCCATGGAAGGGGAGGAAGTCAGCACAAATTCTCTCCTTCTGTCATAGGTGCCCGTGCGCAGAAAATCATAGAGCACTCTGTTCTCATTGGAAGCACAGATCAGCTTCCCTATGGGCAGCCCCATCTTTTTGGCGTAGTAAGCCGCCAGAATGTTCCCGAAATTTCCCGTGGGCACCACCACATTTATGGGCTCTCCCTCTGTGATCCGGCCCTTCCTGAGCAGCTTCCCATAGGCATGGACATAGTAGACAATCTGGGGCACCAGCCTGCCGATATTGATGGAGTTTGCCGAAGAGAAACGCAGACCTGCCGCCTCCATCTCCCCGCCCAGCTTCCGGTCCGAAAATATCTTCTTCACCCCTGTCTGAGCATCGTCAAAATTTCCGTGAATGCCCACCACCAGGGTATTCTCCCCCTTCTGCGTCACCATCTGTCTCTCCTGGATGGGACTGACCCCGGACTTAGGGTAAAACACTATGATCTTCGTGCCCTCCACCCCGGCAAATCCTGCCAGGGCCGCCTTTCCCGTGTCACCGGATGTGGCGGTGAGGATGACAATCTCTTCCTGGCTCTGGTTTTTCCTGGCCGCCGTCAGCATCAGGTGGGGCAGAATGGACAGGGCCATGTCCTTGAACGCGATGGTGGGGCCATGGAACAGCTCCAGATACCAGACGCCCCCCGCCTCCACAAGCGGAGTCAGCTCCTTCGTGTCAAACTTGGCGTCATACGCCTTCCCGATACAGTCCTCCAGTTCCTCCCTGGTGAAATCCGTCAGAAACAGCTTCATCACCTCATAGGCAGTCTGCCCATAATCCATCTCTGCCAGCTCTCCCAGGCTCCTGTCCAGGGCCGGAACATGATCCGGCACAAACAGTCCCCCGTCCTCCGCAAGCCCCTTCAGTATGGCCTGGGAAGCCTTCACCGGCTCCCCCATTCCCCGGGTACTGTGGTATAACACTTCTAAAGGTTTCTTCTCTTCCATGATAATATTCCTCTCCCGCCGTATTGGACTGCTTTTATTCACATTCCCGCCTCTTCCGCGCAGTTTGCAGACACCATTCTTCCGGTTAAAAATTATAGCATACTTCCATTTTCTGCGCAAGTTTTGAAAAAGCGCGCCGCTAAACCATAGTATAACCAAATTCCTCCCCCGGTCAGGATAACCGGACTACTTAAAAAACTCATGTCCACCATGGGCAAAGAGAAAAGTCAGCTGTTCGTCAAACCACTTCATCTTGTCCCTGTCGGCATATTTTCTGGCCGCAAAGTAGAGAGCCCCCTGGGAAATATCCTCCCCCATCAACGCCCTTCCCACCGCGCTGACCGTCTCGTCGCTGATCTCCACCCGGTAATAACTTCCGTTGGAAACGGGAGAAAACTGCGTCACCCCCTTTTCCTTCTGAAAAACCACACCGGACACCGTGTCCGGAAATGCATCGTTCTCCACCCGGTTTAACACCACATTTGCCACCAGAAGCTTCCCCTCCTCGTCCTCATTTCCGGCCTCCGCCTCCACAATCCGCAGCAAAACTCCCATCTCATCATCGGATAATTCATAGGCATAGTGAAATTCCAGGACATTATAGTCCACAACCCTCTGCCCCGACACGGCAACCCCCGTTATCCCCAGTCCACCCTGACTGAAAGTCGGGGTGGACTTACTTCCATAGCTCTCAGCCCCTTCCTGTACATTCTGAAGCCCTTCCAGATCAATCTCAAGGCCCTCCTGTTCCTTTGCCAGTGCCTCCCGGGCCATCTCCCCGGCCAGAGCTTCCTCCCTCTCCTTTGCCTTCTCTTCCAGTTCCCACAGTTCCAGCTTCAGACGCTGCACCGGCTCAGAATACAGCCTGGCCGCATCCACCCCTCTGACACACAGAAGACAGGCCAGAAACATAGAACTCCCAAGCACCAGAAGACCAACCGCTTTTCTATACATATTTTTTCCGTTCCTTCCTGCGGACAGAAGCCTTTAAACTGCCGGAAAATAACCTGCGTTCACATCTTTCCTCATGCCTGTCCGATATTTCAATATATGAAAAGGGCCTGAGAATTATTCCCAGGCCCCTGTTCTTTCAGGCAGAAAATGTCATTTTTTTAGACTTATTTCTCCGAATAATTGATAAAACTGATATCCATGTTCACATATCCGGCGATGCCGTCCACGCTTCCCTGGAAGCTGTACTGCCACATGCCAAACTTATAGGGATAGTCCGGAATGTCCGCTCCCTGGGAATACCACACATCATAGGCTGTCAGCTTGGACATGTCAATCTCCTTCAGCAGCCACTCCTTGTTGCCGTAGATCAGAGTTTTGTACCCCGCCGCAGAGATGGTGTCCAGAAAAGCCTTGGTGATCTCCGTCCTCTCGGCCCTGGTGAGGGAGTCCGTCCTGGCGGTGTCATTTTCAATCAGCTCCATGTCAAAGGCCACAGGATAGGAAATCTGGTACTCACCCAGACTCTCTATGACCATATTGGCCTCCTCCACGGCTTCCTCCGGGGTGATGGCCTGGGAGAAAAAGTAGACGCCCACATCCAGCCCTGCATCCGTGGCTCTCTTGATATTGTCGTTGAAATACTCGTCCAGAATCAGCTGCCCTGTGCCGTAGCCCCTGGCCCCCACCCGCAGCATGACAAACTCTATCCCCGCCTTCTTCACCTTCACAAAGTCCACATAGTCCTGGAACTTGGAGATATCCACCCCCACATAGGAAGTCTTCCGCCCGTCCTCAAAGTATTTCATCAGATTGGACTGGCAGACCAGTTTGGTAAAGTCATACTCATGTTTCGGCAGATAAGGACTGATCCTCACCCACTCCTCCCTGCCGTCAGAGTACTGCACCAGGGTATGCTTCCCATCCGTGGAAGGATCCTCCTCCACCACAGCTTCCGGCGTGGCCGTGGGCTGGGGCGTGCTGGTGGGCTCAGGGTACATGTCCCAAAAATCCAGATCCTCCGGATGGAGGCCGCTGCCCTGAAGCAGCTCCTCTATATCCGGACGGCTGGCGCCGCCGCCCGCCACGGTAGCCTGTATGGGCGGATTCTGCCTGGGGCCGCTTACGGGACGGGGTGTGTTCATAAAGAGCACCATCATCAGAATCGCCGCCACAAAAATGGACACCGCCACAATGGACGTCACCACAGTAGGCGTCAGGCCGGACTGGTCGTCAAAATCTTCTGGCATCCTCACAGTTTCCACCTCCTTGCCAAATCAAAACTTCTTCACACATTTCTTGGGGCACTTCTCCGCGCAGGCCCCGCAGCCGGAGCACTTATCCTGGTCAATGGATGCGTGAAAATCCGCCACAGCCACCGCCTGCTCCGGACAGTTCTTTGCGCAGATCCCGCAGCCGATGCAGCCCGTCTGGCAGGCCTTCATGGTCACAGGTCCCTTGTCCGTGGAACTGCAGGCCACCGCATATTTCGCGTCATAGGGGATCAGGGAGATCAGGTGCTTCGGACACACTGCCACACATTTCCCGCAGGCCTTGCAGGCCTCTCTGTCCACCACGGCCACTCCGTTTTCGATATGTACGGCGTCAAAAGGACAGGCAGCCACACAGGTGCCAAAGCCCAGACACCCGCTGCCGCAGGACTTGGGCCCGCCCCCGGGCACAAACCCTGCCATTCGGCAGTCCTCTGCACCGCAGTAGTCATAATCCTGTTTCGCCTTCTCACAGTCCCCCATGCAGGCCACAAAAGCAGTCATCCTCCTGGATGTTCCCGCCTCCACGCCCATGATGGCGGCGATCTTACTTCCCACGGCCTCCCCGCCCACAGGACAGGCATTCACCAAAGCCTCCCCTTTGGCGATGGCTGCCGCCAGGCCGGAACACCCTGCGTAGCCGCAGCCCCCGCAGTTATTTCCCGGCAGAGCCGCCAGCACGGCCTCCTCTTTTTCGTCCACTTCCACTTTAAATTTTATTCCTGCCGCTCCCAGAAAGAGCCCCACAAAAATGCCCGTCACCCCCACCACGGCGGCAGCGGCCAAAATACCCATCACACTCATCTGTCCTCCCCCTTATTACAGCAGACCTGAGAATCCGCAGAAGGCAATGGCCATCAGCCCCGCCGTCAGCAGCACCATGGGCATTCCCCGGAAAGACCTGGGCACGTCGTTGTGCTCCAGTTTCTCACGGATGCCCGCCAGAATCACTATGGCTATGGTAAATCCCACCGCCGTGGCAAACCCGTTCACAATACCCTGGAGAATGCCATATTCCTTCTGCACATTGGTGATGGCCACCCCAAGCACGGCGCAGTTGGTGGTGATCAGGGGCAGGTACACCCCCAGGGCTTCGTACAGTCCGGGCATGGCCTTTTTCAGGAACATCTCCACAAACTGCACCAGGGCGGCAATGACAAGAATGAATACAATGGTCCGCAGATACTCCACATGGAGCGGCTCCAGCACAAACTGATAGATCACCCCCGCCACCGCGCTGGCCAGGGTAATGACAAAGATTACCGCCGCCCCCATGCCCGCCGCAGTGTTCGTCTTTCGGGATACTCCCAGGAAAGGACACAGTCCCAGAAACTGGCTCAGCACCACATTGCTCACCAGGGAGGAGCCGATCAAGATCACAAGCAGTTCCTTCACTCCGTCCATCATTATACCTCCTATTTATAAGTTCCGCAACCGCCCTTCCAGTGCCACTTTCTTCCGAAGCAATGACCGGCTCCAGTTCTCAGCCGCTCATTGTTCGGGGCACTGTACGGGCTCCTGCTGTTAATTGTCACCGGCACTTCCATTTTTTCCTGTACCGGAAGCTTTATCATCATAGAAACGTGTGCTGCAGCCGTCGCCGCAGCTTCCGCAGTCCCCGGAACAGCTTCCGGATCCGGCCTTCTGCCCTGAGCCGGTCTTCTGTCCGGCCTTGGGCTTTCTCTCTTTCAGATAATTCTGCAGAGCCACCAGGCCTGCAAGAACGAAGAAGGCCCCCGGCGCCTGGCCGAAGATACGGATGGGCTCAAAGGAATCGGGCAGAATCCCGAAGCCGAAGAGCTCGCCTGCGCCCAGGAGTTCCCGCAGCGCGCCGATACAGGTGAGAGAGAGGGTAAATCCAAGTCCCATGCCCAGACCGTCGAACAGGGAGGGCAGCACAGGATTGGAGTAAGCATAGCTCTCCGCCCGGCCCAGGATAATGCAGTTCACCACAATCAGGGGAATGTACATTCCCAGGGCTTTGTTCAGGAAAGGAAGGTACGCTTCCAGCATCAGCTGCACCGAAGTCACAAAAGAAGCAATAATCACGATAAACGCCGGGATTCTCACTCTGCTTGGGATAATTCCCCGCAGCAGGGAGATAATCAGATTGCTCAGGGCCAGAACCACCGTGGTGGTAAGACCCATCCCCAGACCGTTCACCGCCGAGGTGGTGACTGCCAGGGTGGGGCACATGCCCAGCATCAGCACCAGGGTGGGGTTTTCTTTGATAATGCCATTGTGAAGCCGCTCTGCCGCTCTATTCATTGCCCGCACCTCCCTCTATCAAAATATGCGCCGCCTTCAGTCCCCCATTCACCCCGTTGGTAACGGCCCTGGTGGTGATGGTGGCGCTGGTGATGGCGTCGATCTCATTCTCGGCCGAGGCGCCGGACTTGGTAAAGACAAAGCTCTCCACTTTCCGGTCATGGAACTGGGGCACCAGCACCTGGGGCGCAAGCATTCCCAGACCAGGAGTCTCGGATATCTCCAGGATGGAAATGTCGTTCAACGTCCCGTCCAGGGTCACTCCCAGATACAGCACAATATTGCCCCCGTAACCCTGGGTGGACACGGACTCCACCACATAGCCCAGAAGCTCACTTCCGCTCCCCAGAGCCCGGTAGACGCTGCCGATCTTCACTCCCATGCCGGAAAGCTCCTTCTCCTCCTCCGGCTCCAGGGCCATCTCAAACTCCTCAAAGGACTCCGCCTGGGTGAACACCGTCTGGCAGGCTTCCTGCACCGCCTTCTCCTGCTGTACGCGGATGGGATCCTTTGTGAGCTCGTTTATCACCCCCAGGACAATGCCCGCGATCAGGGTGATGGCAAAAAGAATCCCGGCTTCCCGCAGCATAATCTTCAGGTCAGCATTGTTCTTCATCCCCGTTTTCCTCCCTTCCCATGTCCGAAAGCCACGGGCATCGTATATTTTTCGATCAGGGGCACCAGAAGATTCCCCAGGATGATGGCGTAGGAGACACCCTCCGCCCCAGGTCCGAAGATCCGGAATATTCCCGTCAACAGCCCCAGGACAATGCCGAAGACATACTGTCCCCGGATGGTGATTGGTCTGGTCACATAGTCGGTGGCCATGAAAAACGCCCCCAGCATCAGGCCGCCTCCTGCAAGCTGGGCCCCCAGATAGGCCGGATCCGCCCCATGCCCGCCGAAAAGAACCACAAACAGGGAAAAGGTCACTATGTAGCTTCCCGGAATCCGCAGGTCTATGACTCCCAGGAAGAGCAGCACGCAGGCTCCCGCCAGCAGGGCGATCATGGAAGTCTCCCCTATGGTACCCCCTGTGAATCCCGCTGCCATCCGGAACACATCCACCTCTCCCCCTTCCTTCAGCACGGCCAGAGGAGTGGCTCCGGTGTAGGCATCACAGTCAAAGGCCGTCATTGCCGCCGGAAAAGAAATCAGCATCAAACACCTGGCGGCCAGGGCCGGGTTCATAAAATTCTGCCCCAGACCTCCAAAGAGTAACTTTACCACCAGAATGGCAAACACACCTCCCAGCACCGGCATCCACAGAGGAATCCCCACAGGCATGTTCAGGGCCAGCAGAAGCCCTGTCACCACCGCGGACAGATCCGTCACCGTGGTCTTCTTTCCCCCGCCTGACTTCCTGTTCCGCAGCAATCCGTACAGATACTCTGTCAGCACCGTGCTTCCCACGGACACCCCTATCACCGCCAGGGCCCTGGGACCGAAATTATAGACGCCAAATCCCGCTGCCGGCAGCAGGGCCAGAACCACCGAAAGCATCAGTGTGCTTGTGACGGCCCCGGAACGGATATGGGGATTGGATGATACCTTATACAATTCGCTCAAAATTACACCTCCGCATCTCCTGTCTCACAGGACAGTCTTATCCCTTCTTCTTTTTTGCCAGCTGTATCTTGCGCATGGACTTGATCTCCTGGGTCAGGGGCCTTCTGGCAGGGCAGACAAAGCTGCAGCAGCCGCACTCGCAGCACTCCATGCCGTAGGCATCCAGAAACGCCTGCTCGTCAAACCGCTCCGCATAGTCCGCAAGCCTGCTGGGAATAATGCGTCCCGGGCAGGCCTCCACACAGCGCCCGCAGTTGATGCAGGGCCCGGGCTCCAGGGCGGACACATCGTCCTTTGTGAGGGCCAGCAGCGCCGTGGAAGTCTTGGTAACTGGCACGTTTAAGTCGAACATGGCCGTGCCCATCATGGGGCCCCCGCAGATAACCTTCGCCGGCTCACACCGAAATCCCCCAGCCGCCTCCAGCACCTGGACATAGCTGGTCCCGGTGGGCACCCTGAAATTCTGGGGCGAGGCCACCGCATCCCCGGTGACGGTGACAATCCTCTCCATCAGAGGCCGTCCTTCCGTGACTGCCCTGTAGACCGCCACCATGGTGTCCACATTGTTCACCACACATCCCACCTGGGCCGGGAGCATGGTGGAATTGATCTTCCTGCCCGTGACAGCGTAGATCAGCTGCCGCTCTCCGCCCTGGGGGTACTTCGTCTTCAGGCCCTTCACCTGAATTTTTTCCTCCTCCCGGACCAGATCCTCCAGCACCTTGATACAGTCCGGCTTGTTGTCCTCCACCGCCAGGATCCCCTGGGCCCCGGGGAAAAGTTTCAATATAATCTTCAGTCCCCCCACCAGCTTCTCCGGCTCCTCCAGCATTCTGCGGTAGTCCGAGGTGAGGTAGGGTTCACACTCGGCGCAGTTTGCAATCACATAGTCAATCTTATCCGGCTCCTTGGGAGAGAGCTTCACATGGGTGGGAAAGCCTGCCCCTCCCATGCCTACAATCCCGGCCTCCCGCACTACGGCGATAATGTCTTCTGTCCCCATCTTCTCCAGGGGTTTCCGGGGCAGAGGCTCCGCCTTCTCATACTGTTCATCGTTCTCCACCACAATGCTCATGACCATATCGCCGGAGGCCACACGCCTGGGCTCCACAGCCTTCACTGTGCCGGACACGGAGGCGTACACGGGCGCGGACACAAATCCCCCGCTCTCCGCAATCTTCTGCCCCGCCAGCACCCTGTCCCCCTTGGCGGCCAGAGCCTTGGCAGGCGCTCCGATGTGCTGAGACAGCGGATACACCAGCTCCTTCCCCGGCACAATGTCCCCAATTGGCTTTTCCTTGGACAGTTCCTTCCCGTCGTAGGGGTGTATTCCCCCCACAAATGTCAGTTTTGCCATATTTTCCTTAGTCCTTTCCCCGCGGACAGGCGCGGCAAGCACCCCCGCTTCCTTTACAGAAATATTTGTACCATAAATATACTATTTTTTTGAACAAAAAACTACTGTTTTATTCAAAAAATTGTGCTATGATATGATGTGATAGAAAATTTTGCCATCAAACCGGACTGTAAAAGCATACATCCTGGTTTCAGGGCGAAATCTGCGCTGCAAAATAATCGTAAACTGGAGGCTGCCATGAGAATTTCTGAGGAAACACTGGATAATTTTACGATACACTATCCCCTGGAACGGCTTGCACCCCTGGAGCGGATCCTTTTTGTGGACATAGAGACCACTGGCTTCACCGCCAGGACGTCCTACCTGTACCTGATCGGATGCGCCTACTATCTGGCCGGGAAATGGCGGACCATACAATGGATGGCGGAAAGCTACGAGCAGGAAGCCGATGTACTGCAGGCTTTCTTTAATTTTTCCAAACTCTACCGCTGTTTGATTCACTTTAACGGAAATAATTTTGACCTGCCCTTTATCACACAGAAATGCGCCCAGCTGTCCCTTCCCTACAGCTTCGACGGATTCCAGGGACTGGACATCTACAAGAGAGTGGCGCCCTACAGGTACTTTCTGAAACTGCCCAACTGCAAGCAGAAAACGCTGGAGCAGTTTCTTGGCATTGAGAGAAAGGATGTGTTTACGGGCGGAGAACTCATTGGAATCTACCACGACTATGTAAAAAATCTGTCGGAGTTCTCGGAAAACGCCCTTTTCCTTCACAACGCAGACGATCTGAAGGGGATGCTGAACACCCTGCCCATGCTGGCTTTTTATGATCTGTTCAACCAGCCGGTGAAGGCAAGGAAAGTCCAGGCAAATTATTACAAGGACGTCTACGGCTGCAAGCGCAGGGAACTGGTGATGACGCTGCAGCTGGACACGCCCCTGCCCAAAGCCGTCTCCGCCAATGTGAACGGCTGTTACTTCCGGGGGGAAGGGCCCGACTGCACCCTGAAAGTGCCCATCTATGAGGAGGAGTTGAAATATTTTTACTCCAATTACCACGATTACTACTACCTTCCCACTGAAGATGTGGCGCTGCACAAGTCCGTGGCAGGCTTTGTGGACAAGTCCTGCCGTATCCCCGCCTCTGCCGCCAACTGCTACACCCGCAAGCACTCCAACTATCTGCCCCAGTGGGATTTCCTGTTCCAGCCCTTCTTTAAGCGGGACTATAAGAGCCGGGAACTCTTCTTTGAGCTGACGGACGAGCTGAAACGAGACAGGCCCGCCTTCTCCAAGTACGCCGCCCACGTGCTGAGTATGATGGCTTCCATCTACTAAACCTGGAAGCCGCCCCTGTAAAAAGACCAATGGGAGGATGCCTCACGGACATTCCTCCCTTCTTTTCCCTGCATGCAAAATAAAAGCCCGCAAACCTCTGTTTTTCAAAGATTTACGGGCTTTTATCAGTATTCTCACCAATGCCGGCAGCGGGACTTGAACCCGCACGGTGTTGCCACCAACAGATTTTGAGTCTGCCTCGTCTGCCATTCCGACACGCCGGCTCTTGCAGGTTACAAATCACTTCCTGCAACAAAATTTATTCTACCACAAGCCCGGCCGTTTGACAAGTAAAATATTTTTTTCTTTTCCGTATTCTTTTCCGTATCTTCGCTGCAGGCCGGACCTCTGTAAAGCATTGTGAAAAGTACCCCCTAATGACCTTTGCTATAACACTATTATTTCAGCTTAACATTTGACACATAGAATAGAAATAACCTTTTCTATCCAGCAGCGAATGATACGAACCCTTTTCCACAATACGTCCTCCACGCATAACGATTATTTCGTCAAATAGATTCAATACATCTTCCGACAACCTGTGAGTCACAACAATTCTCGTATTGCCCCGCATTTTTGCTATCTCCGACTGTATTTGAAAATCCAGTACACCATCCAAGGCCGATGTGGCTTCATCCATCAACACCACTTCCGCCTTTTTAATTAGACAGCGTGCAATTGCAATCCTCTGTCTCTCTCCGCCAGACAAATTACATCCATTGATCCCGCATCTATACTCTTTACCCTTTTCAGCGACTAAGCTTTTTAAACCTGCCTGCTCAATAGATTTTTCAACACTCTCAGAATCAAAATCTGAATACATGGTCACATTATTATAGATTGTATCGTCAAACATGAAAACCTCTTGCGGAATGACAGAAATGGTATTCAATATACATTCCGGCAGTATATTTTTTACCTCTTCTTCTCCAAACAATAAGTTTCCATGATAGTTCTCATAATACCCTTGAATTGATCTCAGCAGAGTACTCTTTCCACTTCCGCTTCCCCCAACTATGGCATAACTTTTTCCGATTTCAAAAGTTACGTTTATATCGGACAATACTTCCTTCTCTCCCAATGTAACTCCATAATCGCAAAATTTTATCTGTTCCATATTCTTTGGTACACTTTTAGTCTTTAAAGTTGTGGCAGCACAGGACAATTCATCTTCCATCCTCTTAATCAAGCTGTATGCCGATTTGCGCTTGCTGATCAGCGGGCCAATTTCTTCAATCGGTTTAAGAGCTGAATCAAGTAACTGGATAAAAGCAACCACCATGCTGACTGTAATCACGCCTTTTAATGCCAGAAAAACCCCCAACAGGCAGACAGCCGTTGTAACAAGAAAAGAACTTGTATACGATATAATTCCGGATTCGATCTTGGCTCCATTGTTACTCTGTTTGGCATCTTCAAGCCGCTCGTTCACGACTTTCAAATTATTTAGAAGCGCCGTCTCCGCCCCAAAACTTTTAATCACAAAAAAGCCCGACAAAGAACTGGAAACGCTTGAAATATACTCAATGTTTTTATCTGATACAAGCTTCTGTGTTTTGTCCACCTTTTTCCCGTGAAGCCCGGTAAACAGTAAGGGAAAAGAACATGCCAGTACAATCGCTATGGTCAGTTCCCAGCTAAAATAAAGCATTATACTCACACCAGCCAGAAACGTAAATGCATCCGCCGCTATGGCGATGGTGTTCATACAATAATCCGTTTCAATTATGGTCATATCATTGGTCAGCATAGAGAGAAAATGTGCTTCTTTTTCTTCCTCATATTCATATATATTCTTTTCTACAATCCGTTGAATACAATGATTTTTATACTGCACAGACGCCCGCTTTAAATATCTGTTTCTAAAATATTTACGTATATTGGCAATAACTATGTATATCACTATATAGACCATGGCGGTTATAAGTAATTGTATCACATCATCAATACTGCCGCCTGAGGCTATATCAATCACCTGCTTAAACAAATACGCCGTAAACAAATTCAATATGCCTAATATAAGGCTTAACACCAAAGTAAATCCAAAGTTTAGTTTATTTCGTCTATAAAAAACTTGTACAACACCTAATTGTCTCTTCATTATCCCCTTATTACCTTTCCATTCCAATTCCCCGGCATGTCTTTCGTATCTTTCTTATGCTTATGCATCTACTCTTTCATATATTTTGTTCACAATGCGTTTTCTTTTTTTAGTCCAGCTTCAAAAGTATTGGTACTTGTTTCATGCGTGATATAAGATTAGAGCGGGCCTGAAAACTCGAACAGATTTCAGACACGCTCTCAAGTTTTGCCATATTTTCACACATAGTGCATTTCCACTCGGATCTGGTTCCCCTTTACCGCCACTTCCCCCAGGCTTCCTGTCACCAGGGGCATCATGGGCGGCACATGCCCCAGATCCGCGTCCAGAACCACGGGCACATTCTTCCGGCCCGCCATCTCCAGGAACGCTCCCCAGGCATCCAGGTTCATCATGGGCGCACCGTTCATGGGCCTTCCCACCAGAAAACCCTTCACATGCTCCAGCCACCCCGCCTCCTCCATCTGCCACATGGCCCGGCGGATGGCAAAGACATTCAGATCACAGGCCTCCAGGAACCAGATAATCCCGTCCTCCCTGTACCGCTCCACGAACTCTCTGGTTCTGTCAAAACGGGTTCCCAACAGGTTTACCAGGCAGTCCAGGCATCCCCCCAGAAGTCTCCCTCTGAAGCGCAGCTCTCCCTCCGCCAGCTCCTTACCCACATAACAGCGCAGCAGGCGCTTTTCTGTCAGATGGTAGGGGGCAAAGGGCGCCTCCGGCCCTCTCAGAGATTCCCTCTCCCACATATCGTATCCCTCCACCAGGGCTCCGTCCCTGCCGCCTCGCCCGGTGAGAATGGAAAATGCGTCCTCCAGGGATTTATGCCAGGGTTCCATGCCAAAAGTTCCCGCGCAGGGCCCGTACACGGAAGCGGTGTCCGCCAGAGTGGCTAAAAGATAGGTCAGATTTGTGTTGTCGGAATATCCCATAAACCACACAGGCTCCCCCTGGGCCAGCTTTTGAAAATCCACATGGGGCAGAATCTCACACATAAGCTCCCCGCCCCCGCAGGAGATCAGACAGTCAGGCTCCTCTGAGAGAAACATGTCCATAACCTCCCGGCCGCATTTCTCCGGGGTGCTGCTGATGCCCACCCCCTCCTGGACATAGCAGTTGGGGCCGAACATCATCCGGTACCCCATACTCTGCCATTTTTCCACCGCGTGGTTAAATGCTTCTGCCCTGTAGTCTCCTCCGCCAAAACCGAAGGAAGGGGCCAGAAACCCAATGGTGCCTCCCTCCGGCAGAAATTTCGGATACCTCATACCAAACCTCCTGTCTCCTGCCCTGGATTACCTGCATATCTACCGATCCTGCCCCAGCCCTCTTTCCGACTTTGACACACGATTACCCCCGTCCTGACTGCTCCTGTGCCTTCTGAGAGAAAATCTTTTCATACACCTCAAACCCATCCAGCGTGGCAAAGTAATCCCGGGGCGTCTCCGCCCGGCGGATCAGCTGTACACTCCCATCCTCCCTCAGGAGGAGTTCTGCAGAGCGCAGCTTTCCATTGTAATTGTATCCCATGGAAAATCCATGGGCCCCCGTGTCATGGATCGCCAGATAGTCCCCGACCTGCACCTCCGGCAGCATCCTGTCAATGGCAAATTTGTCATTGTTCTCGCACAGGGAACCCACCACGTCATACTTGTGGTCACATGGCATGTCCTCTTTTCCCAGCACCGTGATATGGTGGTAAGCGCCGTACATGGCCGGCCGCATCAGATTTACCGCACAGGCGTCCACCCCCACATAGTCCTTGTGAGTGTGCTTCTGGTGAATCGCCTCCGTGACCAGATGACCATAAGGTCCCGTCATAAAGCGGCCCAGCTCTGTGTACACCGCCACATCCCCCATCCCTGCGGGCTCCAGAACTTCCTGGTACACCTTTCTGACGCCCTCTCCGATCGCACGGATATCATTGGGCGTCTGGTCCGGATGGTAGGGAATCCCAATCCCCCCGGACAGA
The DNA here is from genome assembly GCA_910587755.1 of uncultured Acetatifactor sp. GTDB lineage: Bacteria > Bacillota > Clostridia > Lachnospirales > Lachnospiraceae > Acetatifactor. The sequence goes on from CAJUNZ010000028.1 coordinate 17,906, forward strand.
TTCACAAAAGCAATGTGCGCTCCGGTCTGGCGGGAAAGCTCCACCGCAAGCTCAAAAAGCTGCCTGGCCAGAGTGGGATAATACTCGTTGGTGACGGTATTGCTGGCCAGGAAGGCGTGAATGCCAAAGTGCTCCACCCCTTTTTCCCGCAACATGCAAAATCCTTCAAACATCTGCTCCCTGGTAAATCCGTACTTGGCATCCCCGGGATTGTCCATAATGTCCGTTCCCAGGGCAAAAGTTCCGCCCGGGTTAAAACGGCAGCTCAAAGTCCTGGGCAGGTATCCCAGTGTCCCTTCCAGGAACTCAATGTGGGAGATATCATCCAGGTTGATGGTGGCCCCAAGCTCTGCCGCCAGCCGAAACTCCTCCGCAGGCGTGTCGTTGGAGGAAAACATAATATCCTCCCCCCTGACTCCCACGGCACTGCTGAGCATCAGCTCCGTACAGGAAGAGCAGTCACAGCCGCAGCCCTGCTCCTTCAGTATCCCCATCAAAAAAGGATTGGGGGACGCCTTCACGGCAAAAAACTCCTTATACCCTCTGTTCCAGGAAAACGCCTCCTGCAGCGCCCGGGCATTCTCGCGGATTCCCCTTTCATCATAGATGTGAAAAGGTGTGGGATATGTCTTCACCACTTCTTCAATCAGTTCCCTGGTGACAAAAGCCCTTTTTTTCATTCCGTTCTCCTATGCACTCTCCTGAATGTCATACATTCTCAATCTGCCAGTCTATGGGCTCCAGCCCATTCTCCTGTAAAAACTCATTGGTCTTCCCAAAAGGCCTGCTGCCGAAAAATCCATTGTGGGCAGACAGGGGACTGGGATGGGCCGCCGTGAGAATCAGATGCTTCGGATTGTTGAGCATCTTCTTTTTCGTCTGGGCAGGACGTCCCCAGAGGATGAAGACTATGGGTCTGTCCTGTTTGTTCAGGGCACGAATGGCCGCGTCCGTAAACTCCTCCCATCCCTTTCCTTTGTGGGAATTAGCCATATGGGCCCGCACTGTCAGCACCGTATTGAGCATCAGCACCCCCTGCTTGGCCCATTTTACCAGATAGCCGTTGTTGGGAATCTCACAACCCAGATCCTCCCGCAGCTCCTTGTAGATGTTCACAAGGGAGGGAGGAACCGCCACATCCGGCTTTACGGAAAAGCACAGTCCATGGGCCTGTCCTACATTGTGGTAAGGATCCTGTCCCAGTATAACCACCTTAACCTTGCTCAGGGGCGTCAGGTGGAACGCATTAAAAATGTCGTCCGCCGGCGGGAAGACCTGAGTGGTATTGTACTCTTCCTTCACAAACTCATATAATTCCTTGTAATACGCCTTGTTAAATTCCTCTCCCAGCTCATCCAGCCAGTCATTCTCAATCATGCCCATAAGTACATCCTTCCTTCCTGCCAAATATTAGGTCCTTTTCCGGCGCCCGGTATTTCGGTGGACGCCACATATCAGAAAAGATCAGGAAAAAGGGTCACAGCCGCACACTGACACCCTTTTCCCGCAGGTATGTTTTTACCTGACGTATCTCAAGCTCCCTGTAGTGGAACAGGGATGCCGCCAATACCGCATCCGCGCCCCCCTGGGAAAAAGCCTCATAAAAATGTTCCAGTGTCCCTGCGCCGCCGGAGGCGATCACAGGAATTCCCACCGCTTCGGACACTGCCCTGGTCAATTCCAGGTCATACCCGGCTCTGGTGCCGTCACCGTCCATGCTGGTCAACAGGATCTCCCCCGCCCCCAGCGCTTCCACCCTGACGGCCCATTCCACCGCATCCATCCCTGTGTCCAGGCGCCCGCCGTTCTTATAGACCGACCATCCCCCCTGGGAACGCCGCCTGGCGTCAATGGCAGCCACCACACACTGACAGCCGAATTTATCCGCCGCCTCCGAGATCAGACGGGGATTCTCTATAGCCGCCGAGTTCACGGATATCTTGTCCGCTCCTTCCCTGAGTATGGCCCTGAAATCCTCCACACTGCGGATGCCGCCCCCCACGGTAAAGGGAATAAACAGTTTTTCCGCCACCTGCCTGACCCAGTCAAGCTGCGTGGCCCGTATGTCCGAAGAAGCCGTAATATCCAGAAATACCACCTCATCCGCCCCCGCGCTGTCATAGGCGGCGGCAGTATCCGCAGGATCCCCCGCATCCCTCAGATTTACAAAATTGACACCTTTTACCACTCTCCCGTCCTTGATATCCAGACAGGGAATGACCCTCTTCGTATGCATTCCCAATCCCCCTTAAGCCTTTCCCCCACAGCAGTCCACAAAATTCCTCAGAATCCCCATGCCCACATGGGAGCTTTTCTCCGGGTGAAACTGGCATGCGAACACATTGCCCTTTTCCACCGCGGCGTGGATATGTACCCCGTACTCCGTCTCCGCCGTGACAATGCCTTCTTCCTCTGCCTGCAGATAATAGGAATGCACAAAATACACACAGGAGTCCCCGCCAAGTCCCTGGAACAGCCTGCCGGGACGGGGGAAGCTCAGATTGTTCCACCCCATATGGGGAACTTTAAGCCCTCCCCCGGAAGGAATCCGCAGGATCTTACCTTTCAGAATATGAAGCCCCTCCACGCCGGGACTCTCCTCACTGCTGTCAAACAGCAGCTGCAGTCCCAGGCAGATTCCCAGAAATGGAATCTCCCTGTCCACTGCCTCCCTTATTACTTCCGCCAGCCCGAAAGAGTGCAGTTTCTCCATGGCGTCCCCAAAGGCTCCCACCCCCGGCAGCACCACACCTTCCGCTCCCAGGATCCGCGCCGGATCCCTGGTCACGGCCGTCTCCTGCCCCAGATGGGCCAGGGCCCTCTCTACGCTTTTAATATTGCCCGCATCATAGTCAACCACTGCAATCATATCCGCACACTCCGCAATCACTGGTTATCCACAAATCCCCCCTGCCCGGTCTCCGCCTCCTCAGGCAGCTCATCCGGCAGTATGTCCGTCGTTTCCTCTTTCTCAGGCGCCGGTGTCTCCACCTTGCCCCAGGAGCCGTAGGATCCTCCCTCCGCCAGAGCGGTGACAATCCTGGTGTACTCAAAGTCACTCTCCACCGCTGCAATCTCCAGGGCCTGGGCTTCTGTAATGCCGTATTTCTCGCTCAGAATGCTCAAAATAAGTGCATACCCGTCATATACCTCGGCCACCGCCTCCCACTGAGACGCATATTTGTGCAGCTCCGGATAGTCATTCACAGACTGGATCAGGCTGTCCAGGGCTTTCACCTCAGAGCCGTCCTCCACGAACATCTCATACTCCCGCAGCCAGAGCTTCATGCGGAGGATGCTCTCTGACTTCACATACATCATCTCCTCTGTCTCGCTGCGGTCCCTGCCGTAGAGGTTCAGATAACAGCCTTCATAGTCCCCTGCTTTATAGGCATCTTTTGCGGCCTGCTTATTCCCAAATCCTATGGAAAGGTATACAAATATCAACAAAACGGCTCCGAAAGAAGCGCCCAGAAGCGCAATGGGCAGCACCTTCTTAAAGCTCAGCCGCCTTCCCGGAACCTCCGGCTCCTTCTCCTTTGGCTTCTTTTCCTTCTTGGGCTTGGGAGGCTTAGGCGCCTTGGGAGCCTTTTTCTTCGGGGGCTTTTTCGCCTTTTTCTTGGCCTTCTTCTTGTCCTTCCCCTTCGATGCAGCCTTCTTATCTTCCTCTCCCAGGGCCTTCAGAATCTCCTGGTTCTCCTCTGAGAGCAGGATATCTTCATTCTCCGGAATGGGCTCCAGATCTTCCTCCTCTTCCTCTTCCATCAGGAAAGAGATGGCCTTGGACAAAAAATTCTGCTTTTTCTCCTTGGGTTTCTTCTTCTCTCCGATATCCGGAAAAAGATCGTCCACCTGGTCCATGTCAATGGCCATCACATCCGGCTCCAACAGGTCGGGAACCACTCCCCCTGTCTCCGCCTTGCCCAGGGGCACCTCTATCACATCTTCCGGCCCGGAACCTCTTCGGCCTCCCAGCGCTCCCGCCCCGGAGACAATATCGTCCAGCGCTTCCCGGTCAAAGGACACGTCCGTCCTGCCTTTCCCGCCCTTCTTTTTCTTGCCGGCGGCCTTTGCAGCTTTGGCCTCTTCCCTGGCAGCCTTTTTGGCAGCTTTTTTAGCCGCCTTCTCCTCCCTGCGCAGGGCGCGCTGCTTTTTCTTGTCCGAAACATCCCCTGTCCCGGCTCCCTCTATGTCCGCCAGCAGTCTGTCGGCAGGGCTCTCCCCGGGGGCATAGCCCTCCGTGTCCAATCTCCCCTCCTGGATCGTCTCATTCCTGTCAGATTTCTGCAGCATATCCTGAATGTCCTGCAGGTCGCTGTCGTCCTCTCCCTCAAGCATGTCAAGCAGATCCCCCTCCGCCTGGCTTCCCTGGGACTCCACACGACTCTGGGACAAAAAAGCCGCAATGTCATCTTCGGTCATGCCGGCCAGGGCGTCCATGCCCGGAGCCTGAGACTCCTTCTCCTCCGCTTTTTCCGCTTTTCCTGCAGGTTCCCCGCTCATGGGGCTGTCCTGATACTCTTCTCCCGAAGGCATATTTTTCCCTCCAATTCCTCATTTCCGGCGGCTCCCGCCGCAGATACAGTTTATCACAGCCGGCACAGCCAATCAACCGCATTTTGCGGAATCCCACAGCCTTTTCCGGAAAGATTTTCGTCCAGCTGGTACAGTTCCTCATTCACCCTGGCGAAAAAAGCCTTCTGATTCAGAAATGCTGCCTTTTCAAAAGGCCACCGCACCACCGACGGAAACCTCATTCCCACCCCAAGTTCCAGAACCAGAAGCTTCCGGTTCAGCGTTCCCTGGAGCCATTTGGTGTACATATGCCACTGATCCAGATAGCCCTTTTCATCATATTCTTCCCCATAGACATTATTCAGCACCAGGGAAGAACCGCACCTGGGACACTGCCCCAGAAAGGACTTCACCTCCGGGGAAAAATGCCCCTGATACAGCTCTTCCATGGCCCGGTTGAGCTTCTCCCCATCCTCACGGGACAGTTCTTCCAGCTCCCCATCCCCCAGTATACACTGCTTCCTGAGGATGGAACCACAGGGCATCACAAGCCTTCCCTCCCTCCAGGGAGTGCGGGCAATCTGACTGTTGGTGGACACGGATACCACAAAATAATTTTTCCCTTCCAGAAGCCCGGCCAGCTTCCTCAAGGCATGAGCTTCCGGGGTGTCCCCGCCTTCCAGGCCGGACAGCCTGCCCCGGCAGTACTCCTTCCAGGCCGGCACAAGCCATCCAAGCCCGGCTTTCTTAAGCGTCTCCTGTCCGTTTTGGTACTCGCTGCTGCGCCCCAGGGCTTTCCCGCCGTCAAACTCTTCCCCCAGACCTGCCAGAATCATGTCCGCCTGCCCCAGCTTCTCCAGGCAAACTTCCGTCCCTTTCTCTATTTCCATATCTGTATTCCGTTCTCCCGCTCCGATTCTTCGCCGCCGCGCCTCCATGGCGGCGTGCTCTCTTATAAGGTAAAAAAGCTGGGATGCCGTCCCAGCTTTTTAAGACCCTTAATTATTCAAATGCCTCTCTTCTACAAGCTGATCAATTATTTTAACAAGATTTCCAATCTCCGGCTTAGAAAGCTGTGCATCCGCTCCCAGGGCCTCGCCCTTTCTCTTCATCTCCTCATTCACCAGGGACGAGAACAGAATCAGAGGAATGCCTGCAGTAGCAGGATCCGACTTCACCAGCTTGGTCAGTCTGTGGCCATCCATCTCAGGCATCTCAATATCGGATATAATCACCCGAACATTGTCCTGCAGCGTGCCATGTGCCTTACAGTGATTGATAAAGTCATAGGCCTGCTTTCCGTTCTCCGTGTGAGTGAGATTCTCATACCCGGCCTTCTTCAGACAGTCCACAATAAGCTTGTTCAGAAGGGGAGAATCCTCCGCAATCAGGATGGGGATCATGTTCCTCTCTCTGGTGCCCAGTTCGCTGATATCGGAAACTTTCAGCCCTGTCTCAGGGTTGATGTCCGTGACTATCTTCTCGAAATCAAGGATAATTATTAACTTGTCATCTTTCTTCACAATACCGATGGCAACGCCCTCCTCCGCTGAGGAGATGGTGACTTCGGGCTTGATGATCTCCGTCCAGGACACCCTGTCTATTCCAAGCACATTGTCCACATGGAAAGCGATGTCCAGCTTGTTAAAATTCGTTATAATAAACAGTCCCTTGGGCTCCGACTGGCCCCGGCCCAGGCAGTTCCTCAAGTCAATTGCCGTGATCATTCTGTCACGGGGCATAAAGACACCTTCAATGCTCGGGTGGGCATTGGGAACAGGGGTGACAGGCACATATTTTGTGATCTCCCTGATTTTTGCCACATTGATGCCGTAGCAGTTATCGCCCAGTGTAAACTCTAAAATCTGTAACTCATTGGTTCCGCTCTCCAATAATATTTTATTGTCCATTTCTAACCCTATCCTTTCCCGCCCGGAGCTTTTCCCAAGTAGGAATAGTTCCCCGTGAGCTCTGTCCTGAACCTATTTTAACATACTTGGATTAAAAATGAAACTATAATCTCTAAAAACTTTTCTAAAGTTACAGTTCCCTGCCCCTGCCCTCTCAGATATTCTCGTTTCTGATGGTGTCCATAATGTTTTTCCGTCCAATTCTGCTCATGGAATAGTGCAGGATGCCGTAGAGCAGCAGCGCCACCGCGGCGGCTGACGACAGAATTCCCTCCCAGGGAAACCGGAAAGCGGTGACAAGCCCCTCCCCCAGGGCCCTGTGAAAGCCCAGAGAAAACAGCAGCCCCAGGGGAATCCCTATGGCCAGGGCCTTCCCGCCGTAAAACACTCCCTCCAGCCACACCATGCGGCGGAATTCTTTTCTGGTCATGCCCACCGATTTCAGCATGGCAAACTCCGGCGCGCGAAGTTCTATGTTGGTGGTGACGGTGTTAAAAATGTTGGTGATGCCTATCAGCGCCACCACTGTAATAAATCCATAGAGGAAAACCCCCACCACCAGGTGCAGACTTCTGTCGGCTCTGTAGGCGGCGTCGTAGTTGGTGATGCTGTAGTTCATAAAATCCATCTCACTTCTGACAGTCTCTTCCATCTTGTCAGCGTCCAGGCATTTGATATAAATCTCCGTGTTGTTGTTCCTGCTTCTCTCCGGCCTGCTGTCCATCCAGCGGTCGCTGACAATGATCATTATTCCGTCATAATATCTGCCTGACTGTGAAAAGGGTCTCACTGTGGTCTGGGCCAGCACCTGGATCTCCAGATCGCTGTCTTCTCCAATTCCCCGGATCACTTCCCCGGGATGATATACGGCCACATTCCCTTCCTGAAGATACCATTTCCCATCTTCCTGATAGTCGTATCTATAGTTGGCGATCACAATGGCTTTCCCCTCCGCCTCCTGGGGCGTGAATCCAATCTGCTCCAGATAACGGGCGTATGCCTCCTGCCCCAGGGAAAGTGCAATCACCCTCTCCTCCCGTTCTCCGCCCAGGTCAAGATATTCCTCCGTGTAAGGAATCAGGGCCCCGTCCGCTTCAACCATTGCCTGCCTGACAATCTCTACCTCCTGCGCCCCGTCCAGGCCGGCAATCTGCAGACCCTTTTCATAGGCATCGCTGTCCACGCTGCTCACTCTCATCTGATACCTCATGTCACTGTAATAGACTTCCGAGGCCGTGCTCATCAGTTGGACAAAAGTGGTCATTCCAATAAATGTGGCCACGCTGATCACAATGGAGGCCACCGTGGTGCGGTACTTTACCCTGGCCCGCTTCATATTCTTGTAGGCGATCCTGCCGCCCACACCCAGAAAACGCTCCACCAGCCTGGGACAGCCCAGACCCCTTTTTCCCATCTTCACCGTATCGTTGGAGCGAATGGCGCTGATGGGGGAAAGTCTTGCCGCTTTTCTGGCAGACTTGGAAGCGGAAAGATAGATGGTCAGGGAGGACAGCACCAGAGCCAGAAGCACTGCAGGCACCGAGATGCCGAACACCAGCCTGATATTCACAGCCTCCTCCACCAGCCCTCCCACAACCCACACCAGAATCCAGGTGGCCCCAATACCGCAGGCTGTCCCCAGAGGAATCCCCGCCGCGCCAAAAAAAGCTGCCTCATAATACACAATCTTCCTCTGCTGTCTGGATGTGGTCCCTACACTGGCCAGCCTTCCGTAGAGCTTCATCTTCTCCATCAGGGAGATGTCAAAGCTGTTCCGAATGCAGAACACACTGCTGGTCACAATGACAAACGCCGCCAGAGCCGACAGAGTATAGAGCATATTCATGACACCGGAGGAAAAGTTGAAAAGCTCCCACTTCATCATCCAGTAATTGCTGTTCACGGCCCTGGCCAGGGACAGCACCTGATCCTTCTCTTCCAGAGTCTGAATCTGCCCAGTGTTATATCTCTGGTACAGCTCCTGGGACACACCCAGAATCCCCGCCGTAACCTGCTCCTGATGGCGCAGGCCCCAGTGAGTGTAGGTGGCATAGACATCCAGAATCCCGTCCTCTTCCAGTTCCTCCAGACAGGTGAAGGCGGAATAACCCGGCGCCCACCGACTCTCAACCACTTCGTTTGGCCGCTCCAGAATTCCTACCACCGTGTATTTTTTTTCATCATAAGGTATGAAGGACTCCTCTTCACAGAGATATGGATTCCCCTGGTTCATCAAAACTCCGTCGGAAAGGCGGCCGCCCACCTGAAGGGTGAGCTCATCCCCCACCTGGATATCCACCAGGCCGTTGGAGGTGACATGTCTGGCCACCGCCAGCTCCCGGGCGTTTTCCGGCATGCGCCCTTCCACAAGCTTCAGAGCCATGGCCTTTTGTCCCTCCTGGTCCGTGGCCCGGAGATACAGATAGGGCTTGTCAGGGTTCTGACTTCCCTCCAGAAGCCCATAGCCCACCTCCTGGGTCAGTCCCATCCTCTCCACATTCTCGTTGTTCCGAAAATATTTTAAGTCTCCTGCCCTGACCCCCTGGAACAGATAATGCCAGTCACCTGTCTGTTGTTTCTCATAGGCCACCATGCTGACCCGGAAACTCACCGCCATACACGCCACCGCCGTGAGCAGGGATGTGGCAAGAATAATGCCCACCAGAGTCACCGCCGTGCGCCTCTTGTTCTCCTTCAATGAGCGGTAGCAGCATTTTCTCAGCACATTCACAGCCACTCGCCCCCTTTCCTGTCGGCGGACACGCGGCCGTCCTCAATGGTCAACACCCTGTCTGCCTGCTTTGCCAGCTCCAGATTGTGGGTGATCATAATCACTGTCTGCCTATACCTGCGGTTGGACTGTTTCAAAAGTCCCATGATCTCACTGCCCGCCCGGGTGTCCAGATTTCCCGTAGGTTCGTCCGCCAGAAGCACCGCCGGCCGGGTGATCAGCGCTCTGCCTATGGCCACTCTCTGCTGTTGTCCCCCTGAAAGTTCATTGGGCAGGGCTCCCATTCTCTCCTCCAGCCCCAGAAGCCCCGCCAGTTCACACACAAGTCCCCGGTCGGGCTTTCTGCCGTCCAGCTCACAGGGCAGCGTCATATTTTCCTCCACTGTCAGCACCGGTATCAGATTGTAAAACTGATAGATCAGTCCCACCTGCCGCCTCCGAAAGACAGCCAGAGTATCATCATCCATCTGATAGATATCCCTGCCCTCTATGAGCACTCTGCCGGAACTGGGCCGGTCAACCCCTCCCAGCATATGCACCAGGGTGGACTTACCGCTGCCGGAACTGCCCACCACCGCCACAAACTCTCCTGCCTCCACCTCCAGGCACACATCGTTTACCGCAATGACTTCATTGCTTCCTTTTCCATATTTTTTACACAGATGTTCCGTTCTCAAAATTGGTGTCTTTTCATCCATAACTGTTTCCGCCTTTCCCGGAGGAACTGTATTTTCCTCTCTTCACTGTCACAGTATACAGAATGAAAATGACATTTCCGTGACATTTCTCTCACTTAAAAAAATATACCTATGACCCTGGGTGAGGATTTTTCAGAAACCTTATCTGAAAAATCGTACCGGCGCCCACCTGGGAGTCCACCAGAATGTATCCTCCCTGTTTTTCTACAATCTCCTTGGCCAGAGCCAGGCCAAGGCCCACACTGTCCTCCCTGGAGGAATCTCTGTTGTAAAAACGGCCGAAAAGTTTCTCTCTCTCCTGGGAAGTGAGTCCTGCCCCCTGGTCCGCCACCTCAATCTGAGCATACACCTGATTCTCCTCCCCCTGGATCCGGATTCTGCCGCCTTGAGGACTGTGTTCAACCCCATTTTTCACAATGTTCAGCAGGGCCTCCGCCGTCCATCTCCGGTCGCCCCGGAAAGCGGCCTCCGCCGGGATCTGTACTTCAAACTCAATCCCCCTCCACTCTGCCGCCATCTCCAGTCTGTCAAGGACCTCCTGCACAAGTTCTGCCATTTTCAGTCGTTCCTGCCGAAATTCCACCACCCCTGCGTCCAGCCTGGAACGCTTTAACATGGCGGCCACCAGCCAGTTCATAGCGCTAAGCTGCCTGGCGATCTCTGCCAAAAAACGCCGCCTTACAGCGCTGTCCATCTCCCCGCCAGAGGACAGATTGTCAACCAGCACAGTCACTGAGGTCAAGGGAGTCTTGATCTGATGTGAGATATCTGCCACCGCATCCGCCAGGGCGGCTCTCTGGACAAGAGCCTGTTCTGCCTGCTCTCTCAGAAGTACTGTCAGCTTATAGATCTCATTTCGCAGACCGCTGAGTTCATCTTCCCCATTGTCCTCCAGCTTCAGACGGTACTCCCCCCGGGCCAGAGATTCCATATAATTCTCCAGAGCGGCAATCTTCTCCTGGCGCTTTCCCATGGCGCGGAAATATACCCTCCCCCACACCAGCGCTGCCAAAACCAGAAATACATTCACCCCGCCTGTGAGGAATTTGAGCCTCCTCTCCTGACCGGAAAAGGAGACACTGGCATATTCTTCATACACTCCATACCGGGCAAGGATCTTGTACCCCAGATCCTGATTTCCATCCGCTCCAAGTATCTGAACCAGCTCCTCTTCCTCCATCTCCGGACAAACCTCTGACATGTTGCCAAAAAATGAAGCCAGCAGCGCCTTGTACTCCGCTCTTGCCTGATTTTTATACAGCCACAGGCCAAGATTCGCCGCCGTCAGAATGGCGATGTATACAGCCCCCAGAAGCGCTGCTATTCTTTTCCACTCACTGTTCCACACAAATTTCATCTCCATCACCCTTCCAGACGATATCCCATTCCCCGGACGGTCTTGATAAGCTGTCCCTGGGTATCTCCAAGTTTCTCCCGAATCCGTTTCATGGTGACACTGAGTGTGTTGTCATTGACAAAATTTCCCGACACATCCCATATATCTGCCAAAATCTCCTCCCTGGTAAACAATTTCCCCGGACAGGACATCATAGAAGACAAAATCCTATACTCCAATTTCGTCAGCTGGATTTCCTTTCCCTCCCTGAAGACCTTTCCCGTCTCCAGATCCAGTTCAAGATCACTCCAGCGAAGTTTAGCACTGGCTCTGCCGCTTCTGCGCAGCACACTCTTGATCCTGGAAAGCAATTCTCTGTTGCGGAAGGGCTTTACAATATAGTCATCCGCTCCCATATCCAGGCCTTTTACCACGTCTAATTCATCTTCCTTTGCCGTAAGGAAGATTATGGGGGTCTTGCTCCCCTCCTTTATCTGACTGCATATATCAAATCCACTTCCATCAGGCAGGGCTATGTCCAGCAGCACCAGGTCATATTCCTCTTTTTGAAGCAGCTCCCGGGTCCTGCCTGCGCTCTTGACCGTCTCCACCCCATATCCCTCCTGATTCAGCAGAAACACCAGCCCCATTATAATTGCATCGTTATCTTCCACCAGTAATATCTTCAAGATACTCCCCCCGCATACTGATATTTTACACAAAAAAAAGAGTAGAAAAACTACTCTTTAAAATCAAGTCTGACTAAATTTAACTCTAAACTCTAATATAAACTGTACCCTCAAAACCGAACACTGATTCACCATGATCTTTTATATACACTCTCTTCAC
>CAJUNZ010000029.1 GCA_910587755.1 uncultured Acetatifactor sp.
CGGTGCTGGGGAAACCTGTCAGCGCGGACCCACTGATGGAAAAGGCGCCCGTAATGGCCATAATAGCGCCGAATAAGAGCACGGGTTTCATGGAAGGAAGCACGATATACCAGAGTTCCTGCCATCTGTTGGTAATCCCATCCACCATACCTGCCTCCTGAAGAGAGCGATCCACACCCTGAAGTCCGGCAATAAAACTAAGGAATCCCACACCGAAACTCATCCACAGCTGCACTACCAGGATAAGTGTCATCATATAGTTGGCGTCATGCAGCCACAGGATGGCGCCGTCCGTTATACCCATGCTCATAAGCCAGGCATTGGCAAAACCGGTGGAGTCGTCCGCAAAAATCAGTGTCCAGATCATATAGGCGTTACCTGCCAGGGAAGGCCCATAGAGGATAACCGTCATAACCACCCTCAGCTTGTCAGGCAGCTCGCAGAGCATCCAGGCCATGGTGAAAGAAAGCATGTATCCCACCGGCCCCACGATCACTGCCATGATAAAAGTATTCTGCAGAGCTTTCAAAAACAGATCGTCATTCAGAAACAAGTCAATATAGTTGTCCAGGCCCACAAAACCGGGAGTCTGAATTACATTATAGTCTGTAAAACTCATCACTACTGAAAAAAGCACGGGCACCACTACAAACACGATGAATACGAGTGAAAAGGGCAGTATCATCAGATAGACTTCCTTCTTCGTTCGCAGCTCGGTAAGAAGCGGAACCTTCTTATTTACTGGTTTTTTGCTCATAATATCACTCCGTTTCCAAACCATATTCCTCGCGTTTCTTGGTAATCTCCGCATCCAGTGATTCCACATACGATGCCAGCGTATCCAGCGAATCCAGGCTGATATCATTGATTACTGCATAAAACGCATTTTCCAAGTTTCGGCCGGTCAGGTACGAACCAGGAATCTGACGTATCTCCCGCAGCCAGTCGAGACTTTCATCCAGCACCTCTGCAATCTCCACCGGCCAGGAAGTCTGCTCAAAAGACTCCAGATTTGCCACCATATACCTGCCGGAGGATCCAAGCACCGCCTCCATCTCACGGGCATAACCGGTCTGAGTATCTGCGGAAACCCACCATTTGATGAATTCCCAGGATGCATCCTGAGATTTATTGCGCTCCACCGTGGACTTAATCATAGCCACTGCGCTGGTAGTCACCGGAATACTGTGATCCACCGTGCCGTCTTCCTGCACCGTGCCCGGCACAAGGCCGATTCCCCATTTTCCGCTGATCTCCGGTGCGGAAATGCTCAGGGTGTTATAATTGGAAATATCTATGATCGCCAGAGGCACACTGCCCAGACGGAACCTGGTCACAAAATTGATGGTGGCCGAAAAACCATACTTTGTATAGTAGTCCGTCCATGCCTGGAAACAATCTACGGACTCCTCCCCAAGCAGCAGGGACTCTGTTCCCGCCTCATTGTAGAGCTCTGCTCCATTCTGATAGAGCATGGATAAATACACACTGTTGATGGCTTTGGAGCTTCCCACTCCGGCAGCGGCGCCCAAGGTCTGCAGAGATTCCCTGTCCAGGTACACCTGCATGTTATATGTAGCCAGGGAAGGAATGATACTGATGAGATCATCCCATGTGTTGGGCACCATGATTCCGTACTGGGCCAGAATGTCCTTCCGATAGAACATCACGGGGAAACTCATCTGGTCAGGAAGTCCATAGTACTTGCCTTCAAATTCAAAACAATTCACTGCCGCATCCGAGAACATGGCGGCTGTCTCCTCAAAGTCGTCAAACTGGGAAAGGTCATAGGCAGCTCCTCTGTATCCCAGCTCCATGGGAAGTGTGTTGGAAAGACCGATTGCTACATCAGGCCCTGTCCCTCCAGCTACTGCCGTCATAATGATGGAGGCATCCACCAGCTTTAAGTCTACCGCAATATTGCTTTGGGATGTAAAGCTCTCATTAATCAGACGTCTGAGAACATCCATCTGGTCACGTCCCGTAGAAATCCACACGGTAATGGTATCTTCCACCTGCTTGGCTCCACCTTCTGCAGCCACATTATAATCGTTAGTGAAAGAACCTACAAAAGAAAGAATCTCATGCTTCAAATTCTGGAAGAAATTTCCCTCCGCTTTTGGAAGAGAGTTTCCCGACCCCTGCACTTCCAGCCAGTCAATGGTAAGTGCCTGCTGGGACAAAGTAAGTACTGCCGAACCAAGCGATGTGATAGAGTCCGCAATAGATGTCACCTTGTCCGTAATCTTACTGGGACGATCCGAGATCTCCAGAAGCATTTCCGCCGCCCTCTCTATAGAGGCGCTTACGTCAGTGGTGCCGCCGGTGATTTCCGTCACCATCTCATAAACAGTCTGCAGACGCTCTCCCGCATGGCGCAGCTTATCGGTGAGCCCTGGAATACGCTTGGTCAGCTGATAGTCCTGATATAAGGTAGGAGATGTTCCTGTAATGGCTGTTATGGTGTAATAGATTTCAGAAATCTCATCAATAGTATCCTGTAGTTCAATAGCTACATCAGCATAACTCCCCAGAGCACAGGTCATGCGTATGGTATTTTTTCCCTTTTCCAGGTAAAAATACAGATCTTCCCCTGCAGCAGACTGAAAGTATCCTGTCTGGAATGCAGAAGAATAAGCAAATCTCACATCCTGTGCCTCCACATAGGGAACCTTGCCGTTGACAGAGACTGCGCGCACTGCCGAGAAACCCACGCTCTCCTTCTGTTTATACCTGGAGGCAATGCGGTACAGACCGCTCTGCGGCACTTCCACCTCCCACTCCAGCCAGTCACCGGCCATCTTCCAGCCACTGCCCCCAATGGTATTGAGCACAATGTAAGTGGGATCATAAGGCTCGGTCATTGCAGAAGTACGGTCATTGCGAGGGTAAAAACTGGGATTGGACTTCAGCACCGCATCTTCCCCCTGGATACGGTACGCCCCATCACTGATAATCTGAGCCCCCTCTGCCTGTTTCTCCCCAAGCCAGGAAGCGTAATCCGGCAGATCTTCCGCCGGACGAACCGTGATACTGCGAATCAGAAGCCTGTCTTTCACAGCCTGGAAAGACAGCGTATTGGTCCCCTTCTCAAGAAAAAACTTCAAGCCGTTTTTGTCCCCATAATATCCTTCACTGTCCGTGATGGACACCGTCTGCCAGTCAGACACCTCAATCTGGGAAGGGAAGGACTGGTTGCCCTCCATCTGCTTATAATCCTGATTAATATCGGCGTACATCCTGTAAAACACCAACGGAGATACCTGGGCATAAGGCACTTCTCCGTTGAGAAGAAGGTTCAGCTGAACATCATTGCCCCCGTCCGGCATCACAGCATATTCCATATCAATTTGGTACATACCTGATGTCTTGACATCAACATTCCAACTTATTATTCCGCTGTTGCCTGTCAGCACGGCGTCCCCATCCACCGAGACATCCATACCTTCGGTTCCTGCATAGTCAACCCCTTTTAAAACCACTGTATCCTTACCGCTCTCGGCGGATGCATGGCTGTCAAGATACTCTCCATAAGTATCTGCGGTAACATATTCCGGAACCTTTCCCTGCAAACTGCTTTCCCTTGAGGCCTCAGCAGTTATGACAGGCATGGCAGGCATACAGGAACAGGCCAGAATAAGCGCTAACGCCATCAACTTCTTTGGAATGTCTTTCTTCCATAATATATTGCGCATAGTGCCATCTCCCATCCATCATTAAACAAAAAGGGGGGATCTCCGCACCGGCAAAGAACCCCCCGTTTTTAGTAAATACTAATCGTTTGTTTCCTCAGATGACTCTTCAGAGGATTCCTCGGATGACTCCTCAGAGGATTCTTCAGAAGAATCTTCGGTAGACTCTTCAGATGACTCCTCAGATGACTCCTCAGATGACTCCTCAGAAGATCCCTCGGTCGACTCTCCAGATGCTCCCTCAGACGACTCCGCGGAAGATCCCTCGACACCTTCAGCATCCCCTACTGGATGGTACACATCTTCGGTAACATATCCGGCCTGGATCATCAAAGTCATATCCTGGTTGTAGAAAGATTCCATGGAAGAACGTATGGAAGAACCAGAGTAGAACATACTGTTAGGGCTCAGCTCAAAGGCAAGGTTGATGGAGTTGAAAGGTTCCCAGCGCTCTCTGGACAGGGAATAGAAGTACAGATCCTTGTCAAGACCGTCCTCAAGCCATGTACAGGAACTCTGATCCACTTCAGTCTCAGGCTCCGGCTCATAGGCAGCCATCTTATCATTCCATCCCATCCACTCCATAACCATGCTCATGGCATGCATGGGATTTACCTTCTCCTCAATCCCCTTCACCATACAGATCAGCTGACCGTCATAGTAGGTGGCGGCATAGTTGTCGCTGAGGCTCAGGTATGCATCCTCCTGGCCAACCTTGCTCTCATCAATAGTCACATTGCTGCCCCAAGGATAAGGAACAAATCCCAGGTTAAATTTAAAAGCAGGACCATCGTCGGTGCTGTTAATATACCATGCCTGCCATCCGGCCCTGTGAGCCATAGCCACTGTGTTGCCCGCGCTGAAAGTTCCGTCTGCATAGCCGCTGGCCTGCCATTTTCCGGTCTCAGGATCAACAGGAGGAACCGGCATCAGATCGTTCTCCAGACATTTTGCGAAGAACTCCTGGGTCTCCAGAAAAGGTGCGCTGAGATAATTCAGCTCGCCGGAGGGATCCAGAATAATCTCACCGTTGGCAGCAGTGGCAAACAGCATCCAATAGTAAGGAGGTACATACAGGGGATACTCATCCTCGCCCATCTTGTTCTTCATGTCCATCAGATAGTCAAAGCAATCGTCATAGCTCCACTTACCCATCTGGAACATCTCCGCAGGAGTGTACTCCATATCCAGATCCTTGATCCAGTCAGCATTGTAGTAGAGACCCTCGCCGCCCATACCTGTCTGGAGTCCCCACTTATGTCCCATCCAATCCAGGTGGCCGGTATCCTTAAAGGTAGTGTCCGCTGTCAGATCCTCTGTGAAATCATAGAGAATACCGTTGGAAACATAGGTATCCATCATCGTGAAATAAGAGTTCATGATATCTGCCACCGGCTGACCGCTGGTCCAGTTCAGAACGATCTCATCGGCCATATTGTCCCAGTTATCCGTAGGCATATTTACCAGCTCAAGCTTCACATTGTACTTGGCCTCAATGTAGTCCTTCATGTCCTGCTTCTCAGCCCGCTCCCAGTCCTCCAGATCTTCATTGTCAGGATCCAGATGGACAAAGTTGTTGTGCCTCAGCAGAGTCAGTGTCACACCACCCAGGTCGTAAGCAGGATAAAGTCCGTCGCTTCTGTCATCCCCGATGCTGGACTCTGCGCTAACTTCTCCGCTGTCTTCCCCCCCTGAGGACTCCTCGGAACTGGAGCTGCCGGAAGAACTGCCGTTTCCGGCGTCGTCATTGCCACAGCCGGCCAATGACATGGACATCATGCAAACGGACACTGCACATGCCATTGCCTTTAGTACCTTTCTTTTCATAAAACTACCTCCTTAATTTATGACTCCTTGCGGAGTAACTAAGTTGCTTTGCAACAATTGTTGCCATACTCATTCCGCCGCTTTGAAAAGTGGCACAAAAAATAATCCTGCTGGTCTGTCTTTCAAACGCAGTTTGCTTTTCTCTCTGCTCCAGCTATTCTATTATCATAAAGGAATAATGCCGCAAAACGAAAACTATACTCTCCTGACGGACGGTTCCCCCTCTCTTGCCGCCTGTCTGAATCATGCCCCGGTTTGTGCTATGTAATTAGGATTTGCCATATTGATCTGCTTCATATGGATATATTAACTTATTTTGAACATTTTGTCAAATTTTTTTAAAAAATTTATGTAAAAAAATTAAAAAAATATTTTCCAACATGATTTTACGTCATTTATTTTCACCAAATACCAGGATAGCCAATGGTTTTTTTGTACATACCACCATATGTTCTATACAATTTCCACATTGTCACTTTTATCTTGTAAAAGAAAACATAAAATGATACAATGCATTGAAAGCAAAACCATTGCCCCAGGCACGTTATTTGCAGCATTATTTGTATAAATTGCTGTCCGGAGTTAAAAAAGAAGGAGAATTGCCTATGAATCAGGAGAAAAATGAAAATGAAACCAAAAAGAAAACCACAAAAACCAAGCGGGCAGCCGCCCTTTTGGGGGCTGTTCTCCTGGTTCTGCTGTATGCAGCAGCTTTGGTGGCGGCCATCATGGACAACTCCGCATCCGCAGGCCTGTTCCGGGCCTGCCTGTGGGCCACAATAGCCGTCCCGCTGCTGATCTGGATCTATGTCTGGCTCTATGGAAAGTTCACCGGACGGCCCAACATCACAGACTCCACTGCAAACAGCCAGCCCCTCGGAACGCAGGCTTCCGGACAGGAACTGTCCGGGCAAAGTCAATCCACAGAAAAAAAGTCCGGTGAAAACCGCTCCCGGTAAATCTATATGGGCTCAGACCGTCTGTCCATGCAAGGTTACTTCTTCCAGGGCCCTCAGCTCCTCTTCCACCTGTTCCTTCGACCGAAAACAGATACCATGGATCCCAAGAACCCGGGCCGCCTCCACATTGGCCTGGGTGTCGTCAATAAACACACTCTCTTCTGCCTTTAAGCCATACCTGGAGAGAAGAAGGCGGTATATCTCTCCATCAGGCTTGATGACCTTTTCCCGGAAGGACAGAATGCCCCCGTCCATATATTCCATAAAATCAAGTGCATCCTGACAGTCCTCAAAAGCTTTGGAAGAAAAATTGGACAGATAGAAGACCCCCAGTCCTTTGGCCTTCAGCTCCTTCACCCAGGGAATGGCATATTCCCTTTTCGTCACCATGCCCGTGACACATCCAAAGGCAAAACGCAGTTCCTTCTCAATCTCCGGATCCTGCCGGATGAACTCCCTCATAAGCCTTTCCACATCCCACGCTCCCCGATCCACCTCATTCCACACAGGTGTCAGCACGGAAGCCCTGGCAATGCGGTCAACCATCGCCTCGTCAAATCCCTTGTCCTGAAGAAATCCCCTCCACCGAAAATCCGTGAGAACATTTCCAATGTCAAAAATAATATTGCGAATCATCTCTTACTCCCATAGGTACCCTCTACAGTCTCATGATCTCCAGAAGTCTGGCCGCAGCCGTGGGCAGAACAGCTTTTTTACTTGTCACCACACAGAGCTGTCTTTTGGGTATCATCTTGTTAAATCTCAGTTCAAACAGCAGGCCGGAATCCAGATCCTGTATGGCAAAATCTCTCACCACACACCCCACCCCCAGATTTCTGAGTGCAAACTGTACAATCATGTCGCTGGTGGCCAGTTCAAATTCCGGCTGCAGCACCACGCCGTTTCCAAGCAGATATTCGTCCAGAAAGCGCCTGGTGCTGGTACATCCCTCCAAAAAAATCATGGGAAGATGTTCCAGCTCCTGAAAATCCAGCATTTTATTCTTATAGGGCAGAAATCTCCTCCCTGCCACAAACATGTCCTCAATCTCTCTCACCTGCTCCATGCGGATGCCGGGGTCCTGTTCAAAAGGGGTGCTGACCACCCCAAAATCTATTTTTCCGGCCCGCAGAAGCTGGAGCGTTTCGGGTGTGGGGGCATTGGCCACAATCACCTTTATCCCGGGATGCCGCTCATGAAATTCTTCCAGAAAAGGCAGCAGATAAAAACGCAGCGCCATATCGCTGGCGCCGATGTGGACCTGGCCCAGTTCCAGGTTAAGCAGCTGCTTTACCTTTTCCACCCCCAGGCTGATCTGCTCATAGCCTTTCTCCACATAAGAGTAGAGAAGCTGTCCCTCCCCTGTGAGTCTGACTCCCTTGGAAGCCCTCTGAAACAAGGGCACCCCCAGACTTCGCTCCAGCGCTTTCAGGGACTGGCTCACCGCAGGCTGGGAGATGGAGAGCTCACCTGCGGCCCCTGTGACGCTGCCCAGTTTGGCCGTGTAATAGAAGACCTTAAAATACTCCAGGTTCTCCACCATTCTCTCCACTCCTCCGCTCTCCTGACAGACTTATCCGGCTTTCCAAACCCCCGAGTATCATTTCAGACTGCTGTGCCTGTAAATAATATCCTCCCTGCCAGGGCCATTGCTCACCATAGTGACAGGATACCCGATTCTGCTCTCTATAAACTCAATATACTCCCTGCAGTTTTCCGGCAGTTCATCATATTCTCTGATCCCCCGGATATCGCTTTTCCACCCGGGAAGCTTCTGAAATACCGGTTTTGCCTTGGAAAGCTTTGCGGTGACAGGAAATTCGGTGGTGATCTCACCGTCGATCTCATAGCCCACGCACACCGGGATCTCATCCAGATATCCCAGCACATCCAGAACAGTGAAGGCCACATCCGTGGTACCCTGCAGACGGCATCCGTACTTTGACGCCACACAGTCAAACCATCCTACTCGCCTGGGCCTTCCGGTTGTGGCGCCGTATTCCCCGCCGTCTCCGCCGCGGCGGCGCAGCTCCTCCGCTTCCTCCCCGAACAATTCGGAGACAAAAGCACCTGCGCCCACCGCAGAGGAATAAGCCTTGCATACTGTCACAATCTGTTTGATCTCATAGGGCGGCAGCCCTGCCCCAATGGCCCCGAAAGCCGCCAGGGTGGAAGACGAAGTAACCATGGGATAAATGCCATGATCCGGATCTTTCAGCGTGCCCAGCTGTCCTTCCAGAAGAACTGTCCTGCCCTCTTTCAGCGCCTTGTCCAGGAAAGCGGGCACATCGCACACATAAGGGGCCACCATATCCCTGTACTCTCTCAGGGTGGCAAGCAGCTCCTCCGGCTGAATAAGCGGCTTATGATACAGATGCTCAAAAAGCACATTCTTTATCTCACACACGCGCCGGGCTTTCTCAGCCAGAACTTCCTCGTCAAAGAGTTCACTGACCTGAAATCCGATCTTGGCGTACTTGTCGGAGTAAAACGGTGCAATTCCCGATTTCGTGGAGCCGAAAGAACGGCCTCCCAGCCTCTCCTCCTCATACTGGTCCAGCAGAATATGGTACGGCATTACAATCTGCGCACGATCGGAGACAAGAATCCTGGGGTTGGGCACTCCCCTTTCCACTATTGACTGAATCTCTTTAAAGAGCAGGGGAATGTTCAAAGCCACGCCATTGCCGACCACACTGGTCACATGGCTGTAAAACACCCCCGACGGAAGTGTGTGCAGAGCAAACTTTCCATAATTGTTCACAATGGTATGTCCTGCGTTTGCACCGCCCTGAAACCGCACAACAATATCTGCCTCCTGTGCCATAACATCGGTAATCTTTCCTTTTCCCTCGTCACCCCAGTTGGCTCCTACTATCGCCTTAACCATGTTATCCTCCATTTCCCGCCCTTTTGCGGCAGGTCATTGTTTTTTCATTTGCGGTTTCATTTTATCATACTCCCTATTATAAGTAAAATCAATATATTTTATACATGTTATCATTTTTGCTTATATAATATTCATTTCACATATGTATGTATATAATATTATGCCAATTTCTGAAGTTTAACCGAATGATCTTCAATTACCTTTTTCATGACGTCAATGTCCGCCTGCATTGCCTCAATCTGGGCGGAGGCCTTTTCATAGCGTTTTGCCGCCGGAAGATAATTCTCAGCCAGAATCTGAATTTTTTTGTCTGTGACATTTTCAAGATGCAGCTTTATGCCGTGAACCTCCTGCTTCAATTCCGCCACCTGACTTCCAAGGTCCATTCTCGTCTCCGTTATCTCGCTGTGCAGCTCCAATTCCATACTTGTCATCTTGCCATGTAGCTCTCCTATCTCGCCACGCAGCCCCGATTCCATGCTCTTCATCTCGCCACGCAGTTCCGATTCCATGTTCTTCATCTCGCCACGCAGTTCCGATTCCATACTTTTCATCTCGCCACGCAGCCCCGATTCCATGCTCCTCATCTCGCCACGAAGCCTCGACTCCATGTTCTTCATCTCATCCCGCAGATCCGCATCCATTAAGGCCAGATCCCCTCTCATGTCCCTGATCTCACATTTGACCAAATCCATCGCGGAGTTAATCTTTCTGTCCAGCACTCCCGAGATTGCCAGTAAATCTTCGCTTGTCAAAGCCATAATCATACCCTCCATAAATATCCTTGAAAACCTTCTGCCGCTTGTCCTATACGTACAGCATAAACCGTATATACGGTTTTGTCAACAGAATGTTCCACCAGACCTTCAAAAACATTTTTACTTGATTTTTCCGCCATAATGCAATACACTTTACTGGTGGAGAATCTATATCTCATCCCAATTCCCAAGCAAAGGAGCAATGAAAATGAGCATTCAGGAACTTAAGCCCGTGAAAGAGGGCAAGGTACGTGAAATTTATGACAACGGCGACAGCCTGGTGATGGTGGCAACCGACCGGATCAGCTGTTTTGACGTGGTCCTGGGCAACAATGTAGACAAAAAAGGCACCGTCCTGACCCAGATGTCCAAGTTCTGGTTTGACATGACACAGGACATTCTTCCAAATCACATGATCTCCGTGGATGTCAATGACATGCCTGAATATTTCCGTCAGGAAAAATTTCAGGGAAAAAGCATGCTCTGCCGCAAACTGGACATGATTCCCGTTGAGTGCATTGTGCGCGGATACATCACTGGAAGCGGGTGGGCCTCCTACCAGAAAGACGGTACGGTCTGCGGCATTAAACTGCCTCAGGGCCTGCAGGAAGCCCAGAAACTGCCGGAACCCATATACACCCCCTCCACCAAAGCAGAGATCGGCGACCACGACGAGAACATCACCTACGACCAGAGCGTTGACTATCTGGAACAACGCTACCCGGGAAAAGGCGCCGAGTATGCAGCAAAGCTCCGGGACTATACCATCGCACTGTACAAAAAATGTGCGGAGTACGCTCTGAAACGGGGCATTATCATAGCAGACACAAAATTTGAATTCGGCCTGGACGAAAATGGCTGCATTGTTCTGGCAGACGAAATGCTGACGCCGGACAGCTCCCGCTTCTGGCCTGCGGACAGCTACGAACCCGGCCACGGCCAGCCTTCCTTCGACAAGCAGTTTGCCCGGGACTGGCTGAAAGCAAACCCCGGAAACAACTGGGTTCTGCCCGAAGATGTGGTTTGCAGGACCATTGAGAAATATCTGCAGGCATATGAAATGCTCACAGGCACCTCCCTGTAGGCGGAGAGGACTCCCATGTGAGAATGTTTTTAAAAACCGGATAATCGTTTCCAGACAACCTGCCGCAGGCAGGAAAAAAGAGCGCCCCAAAGACGCTCTTTTTTCCTGCCTGCAGCCCTCTCCCGCCATATTCCCGGCGCTGACCTTCCCCCTGAGAATTCTCCCCAAGTGACAGGCTCTGAAAATGTATCCGGTCAAGGTTTTATTCTCTGCCGTCCCAGCAGTAGGTGCAGAGACGGCACTTGTCTATGCCCACCGACGCCACCATATCGTCCAGCCTGTGGTAGCGCAGACTGGTGAAATTCAGCTGCTCCCCAATACGGTTCACAAGCTCCGCATGCTCCTCCCTGTCAGGATCCACGCACGCACTCAGACTCACATACCTGCCTTCCTGCTCCATCTCCTTTAAAATCCGTCTGGCGATAAGCTCCATCTCCGAGGCAGAACGGGAGAAATTCAAATATTTGCAGCCGTAGAAAATGGGCGGGCAGGCAGCGCGGATATGCACCTCCCTTGCGCCGCTCTGATAGAGGAATTCCGTGGTTTCCCTCAGCTGCGTGCCCCTGACAATGGAGTCGTCAATGAGCAGCAGACTTTTCCCCTGAATCAGATCCTGAATGGGCAGCAGCTTCATCCTGGCGATCAGATTCCTCTGAGCCTGCATGGTGGGCATAAAGGACCTGGGCCATGTGGGAGTGTATTTGATAAAAGGCCTGGAAAAAGGAATGCCGGAGCGATTGGCATACCCGATGGCGTGGGCGGTGCCGGAGTCTGGAACCCCCGCCACAATGTCCGGGGACACGTGGTCCCTCTCAGCCAGCAGCGTGCCGCAGTGATAGCGCATTTTCTCCACGCTGATCCCCTCATAGGAGGAGGAGGGATAACCATAGTACACCCACAGAAAGGTACACATCTTCATATCGCTGCCCGGCTGTATCAGCGTCTGCGCACCCTCCGGCGTCAGCACCACCACCTCCCCGGGGCCCAGTTCCCTTTCAAACACATATCCCAGGTTCAGATAGGCAAAGCTCTCAAAGGACACACAGCAGGCTCCGTCCTTCCTGCCGATGGACACCGGCGTTCTGCCATAGTAATCCCTGGCCGCGAAAATCCCTTTGGGCGTCATGATCAGCATGGTCATGGAACCTTCCACCACCTCCTGAACATACCGGATCCCCTCCACAAGATTGTCCTTCTGGTTGATCAGAGAGGCCACCAGCTCCGTGGCGTTGATATCCCCGCCGCTCATCTCCAGAAAATGGGCATGTCCCCTGGAAAAAAGTTCCGCCGTCAAAGCCTCCGCGTTGTTGATCCTTCCCACGGTGGCAATGGCATAAGTCCCATGATGGGAGCGGATGAGCAGGGGCTGCGGCTCATAGTCGGAGATACAGCCCAACCCCAGGCATCCCTCCATGCTGTTGGCTTCCTTGTCAAATTTAGTGCGGAAAGGCGTATTTTCTATATTGTGTATGGCCCTGTCAAAGCCCTTCTTTTTGTCATACACCACCATGCCCGCCCGCCTGGTTCCCAGATGAGAATGGTAATCCGTGCCGAAAAACAGGTCAAACGTACAGTTCTCCTTTGCCGCAACTCCAAAAAATCCTCCCATGACTTTCCTCCTGATTCTTATCCCCGCTGCCCCGGACTTTTATCCTCACGCCCCTGCAGCCCTGCTGCCTCCATGCCTGCTTTACACATTGATCTCAGCCTTCAGCCCCAGCAGTTCTCTGTTTTCCTGGAGCACCGGCCGGATCACCTTCTCCAGGAAGGCCTCCACCTGCTCCCTGGCGCGCCCTACATACCTGGCAGGGTCCATGGACTCCTGAAGCTCTTCCAGAGTCATGCGGAAGGCAGGCTCCGCCGCAATCAGCTCCAGAAGATTGTTCTCCCCTCCGTCCACTTTCACCCTCTGCCCTGCCTCCATGGAAAGCTTCCGGATGCGCTCATGGAGCTCCTGGCGGTTGCCCCCCATCTTTACCGCATCCATCATAATGTTCTCCGTGGCCATAAAAGGCAGCTCGCTGCGCAGATGTTTCTCAATGACCTTAGGATACACCACCAGGCCGTCCACCACATTCAGGCACAGATCCAGAATCCCGTCCACCGCCAGAAAGGCCTCCGGAATGGACAGACGCTTGTTGGCAGAGTCGTCCAGGGTCCGCTCAAACCACTGGCAGGCGGAGGTGACAGCCGGATTCAGCGCGTCAATCATCACATACCTGGACAGAGAGGCGATCCGCTCGCTCCGCATGGGATTGCGCTTATAGGCCATGGCGGAAGAACCGATCTGCCCTTTCTCAAAGGGCTCCTCCACCTCCTTCAGGTGCTGCAGCAGCCGGATGTCATTGCTCATCTTGTGGGCGGAAGCCCCAATGCCCGCAAGCACATTGGCCACCCTGGTGTCCACCTTTCTGGAATACGTCTGGCCGGACACCGGGAAACACTCCTGAAAGCCCATCTTCTCCGCAATCATGGGATCGATCCGATCCACCTTCTCCTGGTCCCCGTCAAAAAGTTCCAGGAAGGAGGCCTGGGTGCCTGTGGTCCCTTTGGATCCCAGAAGTTTCATACCTCCCAGGCAGTGGTCCAGATCTTCCAGATCCAGACAGAACTCCTGCAGCCACAGCGCCGCCCGTTTTCCCACCGTGGTGGGCTGGGCAGGCTGAAAATGAGTGAACGCCAAAGTGGGCTGGGCCTTGTATTTTTCTGCAAAATCCCCCAGCACCGCCATCACATTCACAAGCTTTTTCTTCACAAGCCTCAGAGCCTGGGTCATAACAATAATGTCCGTGTTGTCCCCCACATAGCAGGAAGTAGCCCCCAGATGAATAATGCCCGCCGCCTTAGGGCACTGCTGCCCGTATGCGTACACATGGCTCATAACGTCATGACGGACCTCCTTCTCCCGCTCCCTGGCCACATCGTAATTGATCTCCTCCGCGTGATCCCTCATCTCCTGGATCTGTTCCACGGTGATAACAGGCTCCCCGTTCCGGCTCAGACCAAGTTCCATCTCCGTCTCCGCCAGGGCAATCCACAGCTTCCGCCAGGTCCGGAACTTCATATCCGGTGAAAAAATATACTGCATCTCCCTGCTGGCGTAGCGCTCCGACAGGGGACTTACATATCTGTCCGTGCTCATCTAAACTCTCCTTCCATGACTGCTCTTTTTTCTTATTTTCTACGCATTCCTGTTGTAACTCTCCAGCATGGCCATAACCTCCGGGGCATAGGCCGGATACTTGTCCGCCACATCCAGGATCTCCTTCCTGGCCGACTCCGCCACATTGTTGTTGTAATCCATCTGTTTCCGCAGAGCCTGCCGGCGCTGAATCAGCTCATGGCGCATCTCCACCATCTCCCGACGGTCCAGCAGGGCCGCCGGCTGGCTGATCCATCTCTCAGGGCTGGTGATCCGGTAATTTCCCATCCTGCTCACCAGCTCCTTCTGGCAGTACTCCAGCTTGGACTCGGCCTCGGCGAACTCCCTCCGCTCCTCCTTCTCCTGCTGGTACTGTCCCCAGAGCTTCTCCAGCGACGCCGCGCTGTCAGTGCTGTACTTGATGTAGAGATAATCCGTCAGATTCCTGTTGTTCACATACCGGATTTTCACCTTGTTCTGCAGCTGAATCAGCTTGCTGATCCCCTTCTCCACCCGGCGCAGTTCACGCTCCCCGTCCGTGTACTTCACCCAGGCTATGGTGGCCGCCAGCGCTGCAGCAGCCCCCGCCACAAGATACCCCACACGGGTGTTCATCTCAAAGATAAACTGCAGCACCAGAAGCATAATCAGGCACAGAAGAAAGGCAGTCAAAAAGATCACAGTCACTCCCCGGATATTGTTCAGAATCATATCCAGCTCCTGTCTCCGGTACTCGTAGGCATGACGCTCCCTGTCCACCCGCTGCATGTCCTGTTTCACTTTTGTCCCATAGTCCTCGCATTCCCTGATCTTCTCAATGCCCTCCTGGATCTCTCCCTCCTGCCTGCGCAGGCGGTAATAGTCCGAATCCTGCATCCGGTTCTTCCTGTCCCGGTATCTGGCCCGCTCCTGCTCCAGAGTCACCAGCTTCCCGGCGATGGCATTGAGCCCCTCCCGCTCTTCCTCCGGCAGGGCCTCTATCTCCTCCATATCCATCAGATAAGAAGTCACCAGTGAATACTCCCCGTTGAGCAGGTTCATCTCCCGGGTGGCCTCCTGGATCTGATCCAGACAGCTGCTGATATAACCGCTGCGCTGCTCCTTCTCCCTGAAATCTACCTGGTCCCTCTCATAGACAATATTTTCCCAGTTTTCTTCGCTGCTTTCCTGCCTCTTTTTCTTTCCGAATATCTTCGACCAAAATCCCATCAGCGCTACTGCTCCCTTGTCAAAATCTACGGTAACTCTCCTTGAGGGCCTGCACCAGCCGCTGGTCCTCTTCCTCCACTTTCTCCCCCAGCTCCCTCCTGCTGCAAAGCCGCAGGTAGTCCGGGTGCTGCTCCCACTCCTGGGAAGCCTGCTCCATCTTTTTCTCCAGCTCCAGGCTGTGACGGTACAGCTCCCCCTGTTCCGCCACCAAGGCCACATAGTCCTCCTGGGCCAGCTCCATGCGCCTGGCCGCCAGATATTCCAGGCAGCAGTCATCGTCCCCTCCCAGGTCAATGGCCTGCCGGAAACACTCTGCCGCCGCACCGTAGCGCATCATTCCCACATAGGCCACCCCCTTGTTGTGCCAGACCGAGGCCAGAAAACCCGCCGCGGGCTGCTGTCCCGTCTCCCTGGCCGAGAGAGCCTCCCATCCCTGCAGCAGCTCCTCATAGCCCTTCAGCGCAGGTTTGTACCTTTTCTTCTTGACCAGATAGTCAATCTGGCTTTTGCGCCGCTCCATCCCGGTGAGGCCGGATCCCTGTTTCAGCAGCTGCTCCGTCTCCCGGATGACTCCCGCGCCGTAAAATCCCACATACTTCAAAATGGCCGACACAAAAGAGCTCAGAGAACCCTGCTTGTGGACATAAGGGTGAAGTTCCCTGGCAAACTCCGCCAGTCCGCACTCCTTCCCGATCCACTCCAGAAGATTGTCGTTTAAAAGCGACAGATCCAGAAGAAAAGCATTCTCCTTCAGACAGCAGCACAGTTCCTCCAGACAGAATACATTCACTTCAAGTCCCGGGACACAGTAAGGCTTTTTCGCGTAATCCCCCACGCAGACACTGACTCGCATCCATCCATGCTCCTTTTCAATAAATCACAAAGCTTTCCTTCCAGGAACGCCCGGAGGCAGGCCGGAATTCCCCGAATCCCAGATCCTCCGCCTCCACCGTCAGACGGTTTTCCGCCTCCATATACAGGTGCAGCCGCAGCCTGGCCGTGGTGCCCGGAAGCCCCTCCAGAGACAGCCGCAGCACCTCCGCCCCGGTTCTGCTTCTGACCAGGGGCGCAGCCGAGAATTCCAGCTCTCTGCCCTCCTGCAGATAAATCTCCGCCGTCCGCTCCGCCTCATACCAGTTCACCCCTGCGTCCAGAAGGGCAAAATAAGAGTCCTCCCCGTTCCTGAGTATCTTCATCCCCACATTGGCCTTCAGCTTGTCCCCTCCCAGGAACACATGCTCCGTGCCCATCTGGCTGGCCTTCAGCCTCTCCTGCATCCCGCAGCAGGCCCCTTTGCCGAAAAGATTGTTCCCCTGGAACACCCTCCGCCCCCGGCACAGGTAGCGCAGGGTATTCTTCATCCAGTCCCCCGCAAACCCGTCCCCGATCAGAAACACGCTCCCGGTGACTTCCCGGCCGCAGACTTCCTCCGCAATCCGGCACAGCACCCTGTCCCTCTCCTCCCGGGCTTCCTGGGTGTCCTCGTCCAGAAGAGGACATTCCGGAAAAGGATATTCCTTCTGTTCCAGAAACGCCACCCTTGGCGTGGTCCGCCTGTTGCACCCCAGACGGTAGAGCCTGATACTGTTAGCCCTGTAATCAAATAAGACCGACTGACTGTTCCACAGCTCCCTGGGCTGCCGCAGCATATAGCTGTAATAGCTCTCCCCATGGCTCTGAAAGGCGATATTCCCCGCCTTCAGCCGCGCCCCCTCCACCACCTGGGAAAACACCTGCCGCACCCTCTCGTTGAACACAGGGCAGGTGATCATCAACGCGGTAATCTTCTCCACCGGCCTGGGAAGCATCCCCAAGCTGCGCTTGAAAAAAAGGGTCAGCAGCGCCACCGGGTCGTACACCTCCCCGTCCACCGCCACCTGCTCCCCCTCCAGGGCCAGATCCAGCAGATTTTCCACCAGCACCCCCTGGTCCTCCCTGGCGCTGCGGATGGCTTCTCTGCCATAGAACCACTGGCTGGTCCCATGCTTCCTGCACAGCACCGTAGGTATATTGTAGACCTGTCCTCCGGCCACCTGGGAGAGGGTCTCCACCTCCCCCTCGGGAGATACCGCAAAGCTGATCTGGGAGAATAGATTGCCCAGATCATATCCCACTATGAGTTTTTCTCCTCCCAGTAACCCCATGTCCACACCTTTCCGCCCGCTCTGCAGGCAGCAACCCCTGTCTCCCCGCGCCTACTTCAGACTAAACAGCTTTCCGCCGATAAAATCTTTCCTGTAATACTCCTCCAGAAGCCTGTCCATGGTGTCACGATCCTGAAGTGCCCTGCTGACTACAATATCATTGATCAGCCTGTACCGGCTCTCCTCCTCGTCCCCTGTCTCATCGCTCCTCTGAAGGGTGCCGCTCTCTGTGAGCTGCTCTTCCCCGTCCTTCTCCTCCGTAATATAATACTGCACGGTTTCCCCGAAAAAAAGGACAAATTCCTTAAAGAACACGCCCCCATAAGCCTCCTTCATATACTCCGCCCTATAGTCATCCGACTCTTCGTCTTCCTGTACAAGGGTATAGTGAATGCAGGCCCTGGCCTTGGGGTGGGTGCGGTATTCCAGGATTGTCTTGTCCGAGAGCTCCTGCTGCAGGAATCTGTACTCCTTGAAACTCCTGAAAAAGTCCAGATAGATCCCCTCCTCCAGCATCTCCCGGAGAAATGCCTCCACCATAACTCCCGCTTCCCGTTCCACCTCCCCGGGATTCTCCGCCGCATGCTTCAGATAGGCCAGGCGGCAGACCCTCTGCACCGGCTCCTCCCGCTGGTACATATGCCATATCTCCCGGAACACTCCTGTCTCCATAACCCGCTCCCCCACAAAATAGTCGTAGGAGCACTGGGCCAGGAACGCTTCCTCCACCTCCTGCTTGGCCCCCTGGGAGATATAATAATGGAAGATATCCATCTTCTCCCCCACGAAAGCCCCGGTGCCAAGCATCTGTACCAGAATCCTTTCGCTGAGCCGGAAACAGTCCAGGTCAAAGGCCCGGGCCGCCTTCCAGATATCCCGCATGTTCCTGGTAAGTCCCCTGTAGTGCATGACCAGATACTCCAAGATTGTGCTGTCGTATTTCCCCTTTCGGAACACATGCACCGCTGCCGCCGTCAGCAGCCGGGACTCCGTCATATTGCGCTGCTCCATAAGCCGCCCCACCAGGCGCACCAGTATTTTGGGCTCCACAAAATACGGCCCGTAGCTCTCCAGCCACTCCCCTGCCAGATCGTAGGCGCCCCGCAGCACCATAAGCCGCACCACGTCGCTTCTCTCCCGGGAGACAAGCTCCCCTGCAGGGATATGCCGCAGATACCCGTCCAGGGACCGCATATCATCCACATCATAATAGTACTGCAGAATCCGCAGATACAGCTCCCGTTTCAGCTCCGGGGCAGTCAGCGCAGAATCCGCCGTCCTCAGCTCCCTCCGAAGACTTATAACAGGCTCCTCGCTGACCGACTCCTCCCCCCGGCACATATAGATATCCAGGGCCGGATTGTCCACCGCCAGCGGCAGCACCCACCGCAGAAAACGCCCCGGGGTCATCAGTTTCCTTACCGTACAGGCCGCGCTCTTGATAAAACGGTTCCTGCTGCCGTCCTCCAGCACCACTGTGTACCTGCTGCCGTAGATGGGCACCCAGGCCCGTCCCTCCGAGAGCAGGTATTCAGAAGGCTCCCCCATGCCGGGCTGATACACATAGACCTTCCTGATCCTCTCGTCCTCCACCTGAATCATATGGGAGAACAACAGCCTGGAGAGAGGGCCGGCGGTCTGTTCGTCTATCATGCCAGGCTGCAGCAGCCTCTCATAGAGGCTGGCCAGATGTCTGTTGATGCGCCCCCTCCTGATCTGCTCCGCCACAAAAGACTCCATCCTGGGCCTGTAGGCCTCATAGATGTCCCCGGGCTTGTCCCACTTCTGCAGCACATAGTCATAGAGATAGGCGCTGCGGGCATAGTCCAGGTTATTTTCATAGGAAAAATACATCAACACCGTCCTGGGTATCTCCTGCTCCTTCTCTATGTCCAGGGAGAGCATATAATATTCGTACAGTTTGGTGATCCGCAGCTGCGCTTCCACCCCCGTCCTGTACCACTCAAAATAAGCCCTGCCTGTCTTTCCCCCCTTGATGAGCAGAGTGCAGATCTCCTGCAGCAGCCCCACATCCTTCTTCTTTTTGTACATCAGCCGCAGGATCCGAAACAGCACCTCCGAGTACTCCTTTGCCTTCCCGGCCAGAAAGACAAACTGGTCTGCCACCTCCCCCTTCAGAGCACCCTTTCTGATCCCGAAATAGACCACCTGCCTCTCGAACTTCCCAAGCCTGTGCAGCAGCACAGGACTGGCGTTCAAAAGCACCAGGGCCTCAATGTACAGCACCGGACTGGTACAGCCTTCCCGGAACATCTTCTCCAGGAAATCCCATTTCACCCGCTCCGATTTCTGAAGATCCTCCGACAGATATAAAAGCAGCCATGCCACCCGCCAGCTGGAGGGATCCTCCCTGTAGATTTCCTCCACCCTGGAAGTCATCCTGCCAATGTACTCCCCGCTTCCGTGAAGGAGAGTGGTCAGGTAATAGTAATAAGCCAGCAGCTCATCCTGAATTCCCCGCTGCCCCAGCTCCTCCGCAGCCCGGTCCAGAATCCACCCTGCCTCGCTGTCCCTCTCCTCCGTGATCAGAAGCTGGGCCTGGAACAGCCTCGCCGCCAGATCCTCATCGTCCATGGCCACCATCCGCTCCACCAGCCGCCCTGTCTCCTTCAGCCACTGGGCCGTCCC
Source organism: uncultured Acetatifactor sp. (assembly GCA_910587755.1). Lineage (GTDB taxonomy): Bacteria > Bacillota > Clostridia > Lachnospirales > Lachnospiraceae > Acetatifactor. The sequence continues at coordinate 20,355 of CAJUNZ010000029.1, forward strand.
CCACCTGCGAAGCCGAAAAGCCTCGTAGGATTCCATCAGGTGGTAGATGCAGCTCTTTCTCTCCCTGTCCAGAACAATATCGGCAAATCCGCCGCTGCGCAGCACCGTTACCGGAACCGTCAGGGTCACATAACAGTTGGACAGACAGACCTGCCCGTAATTCTTTCCCCGGTGGCAGAGACTGCCGTCCACAAAGACAGGCAGCACACAGCGATTGCCCAGAAAATCATCATCCGTCAAGCAGGCCTTCTCTGTGAACAGAAACTCCCCCCTGCACTGGACGGACAGCTGCGTATACCCCCATCCGTTCCGCAGAAGCAGGATCTTCTCCTCCGTGACCTCCCCTCCGTCCGCCTCCAGATCCAGCTGTACCGTCTCCAGAACATACTCCACATGCTGCTTTTTGTTCACCTGGATCAAAAACTCTTCCATGTTCTGCTCCAGCCCCTCATTGGCGGAAAGAGCTCTGTAATCCAAAGCGTGCTGCCCCTCTCCGTCCTGAAAGATCCGGCCAAACTCCGGGGAGTAAAATATCTTCACAGCCTCCTTCCAGCTGCTCTTGGCCAGGTTGGCAAAGTGAAAGAGGTTCTTGATATTTCCGATGGAGGACTCAGGTATGGTGTGCTCCACCGTCACCACAAAGGGCAGATAGCCCTCCCCCAGGCTGCTGACCACCTCAAAACAGCCCTTCACCACCTCCCCTTCCTCCAGGTTCTCCCCGTGGAAACAGAAAAAAATCTCCTCCTCCGTACCCGAAAATACCGCCGTGCGGCACTCCATTCTCCAGTCGCTGGATGAGATGCTGCCCGCCGAAAGCGCCCCCCGTCCGGGGGTGGCATGGATATAAAAAGATCCCTCCTGCCGTTCCCCTCTGTGGATGGACAGTTCTATTTTTTCACAGGAAAATTCCAGGGTTCCCTCCCCATGGTCAAAATTTCCCTTCAAAATCTCACTGATCGCCTTCTGCATGCCCGCACCCCATACTTTGCAACAAAATTTCCCTGTATGCCGCCCCATACCCCTTCAGCCACACGGCTGATTATATCAAATCTTTTATCCCAGGGCAATCGTAAATTTGCGGCACTCCTCTCCCGGCGCCGGAGCCCGTCTCCTTCCTCACTCCAGATTCAGCTTTCTGTTAATCACATAGTAAGAGACAATGTACAGTCCCACCCCCATAACCACTTCCAGCAAAATCCCCATGTCCAGGCCAAAATTCATGTAGGAACCAAGATCCAATACCGTCTGGATACTCCGGAGCAGAGAGTTTAAAATACTGTTCACCACCAGAATGCCGATATAGCACAACACGGACATAAGCACCCTGTGTTTTGAAAAAAGCTGCCCCATGGAAATGGCCCCGAAGAGAATGGCCGCCTGGCTGAAAGGCCCCAGTATCAGGGCCACCAGCAGAGCCCACAGCCAGTGCACCACGTCCAGCCCCAGCTCCACCCTCATTCTGCTCATAAAGAAACCCACAGCATCAGCCACATCCTTCAAAAGCTCCGCCGCGGTAAAGTCCGGCGCAAAAGAATACAGCATGGTAAATCCCAGAAAGGCTGCTGACAGATACATGGCTATGGTGATCAGCATCAGCCAGAGACCGCTCACCAAAAGTTTGCTGCCCAGGATCTGCTGCTTTGTCACCGGCAGCGTATGGGTCAGATACCCCTGATCCGTGTACATGGTCTGGTAAAAATGCACCCCTATATAGATGGTCACGCACAGGTTCGTTCCCGCCAGCAGCACCACATACATCAACAGGGTCAGCAGACTGAAAATGTCCAGCCAGCCAAAGGAATATTTTCCTGTGTTAAAACCCTGCCACATGGGAGTCTGAAAAGCCATCCATCCCAGCAGCGTCACCAGAACCATGCTGCCCAGCATCAGCAGGCCCATCCTGCAGGTGCTCTTCCACTCATATTTGATCAGCTTTCCTAACATGCAAACACCTCCCTGAAATAAGCGTCCACGGACTTGCCCTGTTCCTGCCTGATATTGTCCACAGAAGTATAGAGCACAAGATACCCATAGCGCATAAAGATCACCTCGTCCAGCACCTGCTCAATATCCCCGATCAGGTGGGTGGATATCAGCACCGACGCCTCCGGGTTGTAATTGTTGATAATCGTCCGGAGAATATAATCCCTGGCCGCCGGGTCCACCCCCGCAATGGGTTCGTCCAGAATGTAAAGTTTCGCCTTCCTGCTCATAACCAGGATCAGCTGCACTTTTTCCCTGGTGCCTTTGGAGAGGGTCCGCATTCTGGCAGAAGGGTCTATGCCAAGAGTTTTCAGCATTTCCCGGGACTTTTCCAGAGAGAAATCCGGGTAAAAATCACAGAAATATTCCAGCACATCGGAGATCCTGTCGTTTCCGCTCAGGTAAGTCCGGTCCGGCAGATAGGACACCTGTGCCTTGGTTCCCACTCCCACACTCTCTCCATTGATCCTGATACTTCCCTGGGTGGGCGTCAGCAGGCCGTTCATCATCTTGATCAGCGTGGTCTTTCCGCTTCCGTTAGGTCCCAGAAGGCCGATAATCTTCCCTCTGGGCAGCGTCAGACTTATATTGTTCACGGCAATGTTCCCATTGTCATAGGCCTTGGTCAGCCCTGTGATCTCTATCAACTCATGATTCATAGCTTCTCCCTCCGTTCTGCCCCGGCCTTACGGCCGGTATTCCCCCACACTTATATCCTGATACAATTTTGCGCCAGGATTCTCCTTTTGTCAATAGTCTTCTTCCCGTCACAGATTCTCTGCCCCTGCATATAAATACCATAACCACTTAGGAATTGTCAAAAAAGAACGGATACCGTTACCTTGAGACACTTCCTTATTGCGCGCAGGAGAATACTTATGTCCAGAACAGATCTGAAAACAGCCCAGGGCCCCGGCGGCAGCGACGCCATGCCGGTTTCCCCCACCCCGGACGCCGCCGGGCTTTCCCGGGAAAACAGCGCCGGAAATGACAGCTCACAGAATGGCATGACCGAAAGCGGCGGCTCCTTCCAGGGCGATATGACCGGAAGCCAAAGCCCGCAGAATGACATGACCGGGAATGACAGCTCCTTCCAGAACAATATGACCGAAAGTCAAAGCCCGCAGCGTGGCATGGCCGGAAGCCAAAGCGCCTCCGCAGGAACCATACAGATCAGTGTGGTGTCCTCCCTGGGGATGGTTCCCGTGGAAGGGGCCACCGTCACCATCTCTTACACAGGGGAGCCCGACAACCCTTTAAGCGTACTCACCACCGACATTTCCGGGCAGACACCCGTGGTCGATCTCCCGGCGCCGCCTCTGGAGCTGTCCTTGCAGCCCGGAAGCGAGGAACAGCCCTACTCCGAATACAACATCGAAGTCACGGCGGAGGGCTATGAGCCGGTGCTGGTGTCAGGTTCCGAGATCCTGTCAGGGCAGCTGTCCCTGCAGCCCATACAGATGAACCCCCTGGCCACCTCCGAGGAACCGGAGAAAATCGTCATCATCCCCGTGCACACTCTGTTCGGGAACTTTCCTCCCAAGATACCGGAGGATGAAATCAAGCCCCTGGCGGAGACGGGAGAGATCGTTCTGAGCCGGGTGGTGATCCCCGAATACGTTATCGTTCACGACGGCGTTCCCAGCGATCCCACCGCCCCCAACTACTGGGTCCGCTACAAAGACTATATCAAAAACGTGGCCTCCTGTGAAATTTACTCCACCTGGCCCGAAAATGCCATCTATGCCAATCTCCTGGTAATCATGTCCTTTACACTCAACCGAGTCTATACGGAGTGGTACCGGAACCACCCCTCACTGAGGGTGATATCCCCTCCTGCCGGTGCGGAAACGCAGCGCCACCCTGTCACCGGACACGTCAATCCTCTCCACCAGCAGATCCACCACCACCCTCTTGGTGCCGGGATCCCCATCCCGGAAAACCTGCTGCCATGTGGGTATCTCCCTCTTCCCCTCCCTCCAGGCCTCCAGAAGCAGGGCTGTTCTCCCATGCTCCGCCTCCCTTTCCCAGATCATGGCCTCCAGCTCCCCCTGCCGCTCTCTCTGCCTGCGGATGGCAGCGGCCAGTTCCTCCAAGGTCAGGGGACAGTTTCCTGTGACGGCCTCCGGGATCTGCCCTTCCATGGCTTCCAGGGCCCGTTCCGTCCTGGCCAGATCCCTGCGCAGCCTCCACAGCCGGACTTTTCGAGACTGTTCCTCCCTTTCCCGGCACCTCTGTGCCGCCGCAGAAAGACTTTCCTCCCCAAGGCAGTGTCCCAGATACCCTTCCATGTACTCAAACACAATCTCCTCCAGCCACCGGGCCTGGAACCGGGCCGTCTCCCTGTGAGGAATTCCCGCCTTTTCCCCCTGGCACCGGTATGCAGGAATCCGGCAGGCCCTTTTTTCCCCTGTCTTCTGAATGGTCCAGTAACTGTATTTTGTCCCGTTGGTCAGCTTACTCCCGCAGCACCCGCAGAAGGACACGTCAATCAGAGGCAGCACTCCCTCGTTCCGGCCCACAACTCCTGTCTCCCCCTGGGCCTTCCGGAACTTGCCGGCCCTTCTCCTGCGCTTTTCCTGTGTTCTCTCCCAGAGGTCGCCGTCAATGATCCGGATGTCCCCGTCGGACACTTCCGCCCGGATCCAGCTGCCGCTGTCCCTGCGCCGGCACTTTCCTCCCGCATGTTCCCTGCGCCCATAAGCCATGTACCCCGCATAGACCGGGTTTGTGAGAATACCCGCCACCGTCCCGCTTTTCCAGACGCCTCCGGGCGCGACCGCCCTGTACCGCTCCTCCTGATTCAGAAATTTTGCAATTTTCCCAGATCCGTACTCCTGGTACAGGGACAGGTTGTAAATATGCCGCACCACCTCCGCCTGTTCCGGAAGAATCCTCAGAGTGTGGAGGGCTCTCCCATGTTTGCTGATCTCCCCCGACAGCACCAGTTCATAGCCATAGGGCGCGTTTCCCCCCATAAACCTGCCCTGCCGAACCAGTTTCCGGGCGGTATCCCTGACCCGCATTCCCGTGTCCGCACTGCTCTTCTGGGCATTTCCGTACCGGAGTGCAAGCATCATCTGTCCCATAATGTCATCATTCTCCGGAGAGATACAGCCGTCCTTGACCGTATGGATCTCCACCTGACAACTTTTCAGGGCCATCACATAGGCGCCGATCTCCCACATACGTCTGCCGATCCTGTCGTCCTTATAGGCGGCAAGTATATCGTATTCTCTTTTTCTGGCGTCTTCCAGAGCCTCCTGCAGGACGTGGCGCCTGCTGACTGCGGTTTTATAGCCGCTTCTGCTCCCCTCAAAATACTCCTTTTCGTCCAGCTCCCAGTCCTCATGCTCACTCACATAATCCATCACCAGCTGCCGCTGCAGGGATAAATCGCCGTCCGCCTCCAGCTGCTGACTGGAGCTCACCCGTAGCAGCATCCGCACCCTCTTCAGAACAAATCACTCCCTCCGCCGTTTTTTCCATCTGCCTGTACAGTTCCTCACACAGAACTGCACTTGCCTCCCTGAGAATCCTCCTCTCCTCCCCCGGATCTCCGCACAGCCCTGGACTGCCCCATGCCACCGCGGAATCCGGCTCCTTCCCCGGCGGATCCGGAAACTGCAGTACCACCCGGACTGTCCGCGAGCCATATTCTCTCTCCAGTTCTATCTCTTCCATACTTTCACGCCCACCCATGCCGTTTTTCTATCATATTTTGGAGAAGCTTGGCATATTCAAAATGCAGGGAATGTCCTTCTCCACTACCCGCCCCGCGGGGCGCGTGCATCTTTCGCTGCTAATTTCCTTACGCGCCCCTGCGCATAAGAAGAGGCAGGTAACTCCCGTCACCTGCCTCCTGAACTCTTTATTTCTCATTCTCTTTTCCGAAGAGAGCGGGGAAACCGCTCTGAAGAGACTTCTGATAATTCTCATTGGCCTCGCGGATGAAATCCTCATCCCCCACTTTCTCAGGGGGAATATACGCACGCCCAAGCTCTCTCTGGCGAAGATTGAACTGATTCATCTCCCCTTCCAGAAGCCTTGCATTTTCCCTCATCTCGCTGCTGGCCGCAGCCGCCTCCTCGTTCACGGACAGGTTGGATGTAATGGAATCGTTGATATATCCCACCTGGGTGTGAATGCGCGAGATGGCCTCTTCCTGCCTGATGGAAGAATCCGTAATCTTACCCACCGTCCCGATAATGCTGTCAAGGTCTTCCACCACATGCTGGAAAGTCTCAAAAGCCTCGGCGCTGGTCTGGCTTCCGTCCCTGGCCGCCCGCATGGTGGCCTCAATAAGCTGTTTGCTCTCGTTGGCAGCATCCGCACTCTTAAGGGCAAGCACACGGACCTCCGACGCCACCACGGAAAATCCCTTTCCGGCCTCCCCTGCCCGGGCCGCCTCCACAGCGGCATTCAGAGCCAGGATATTGGTCTGGAAAGCTATGTCGTCGATCAGCTTGATCACATTGGCGATCTCCTGGGAAGATTTGTTGATCTCCTCCACCGACTTCACCAGCAGTCCCATCTTCTGATTGCTGTCCTGCATGTCCTGCCGGATGGACTGCGAGAGCTCTGCCGCCCTCCTGGTCTCGTTGGCATTCTGCACCGTGAGTTCCTTGGCCTCATCTGTGGAACTGTTCAGCTCATTCACCGCAGAAGCCTGCTTGGCGGCAGTGTCCGCCAACATCTGGCTGGCCCCCGCAATGTGCTGGGAAGCTTCCGCAACGGACATGGCAATCTTGATAATCTTGGCAAACATAAAGTCGTTTGACTGAACAAGATGGTACAGGTGCCTTCCCAGGGAATCTTCCTGGGAACGGATATTCACGAACACCGTCATATCCCCCTGAGCCAGGCGCTTCACCACTTCCACATTCTCATGGATGCTCTCCACCATCCGCCGGAAGGAACGGATCATGGAGCCGATCTCATTGTTCTCATTGCCCTTGAGTATGTTCTTGTCAACATCAATCTGGTTGGCGCCCAGGGACAGCTTCTCAGACCACTGGGCAACGGCGGTAATGGGACCGGCAATCTGCTTGGCGGAACGGTTTCCATAGAATGCCGCAACCCCAAATCCCAGAACCGCGCACAGGATATTGAGCACTGTCATAATCAGAATCAACTGATCCATCTGCTCAGAGGCGTCATTGGCAATGTTCTGGTACTCGGTGGAAATTTTGCCCAGCCCATCAATAACCTGGGCGGTGAGCGGTTTGATCTCATCCACAAACCGCAGATAAGCCGCATCCCTGTCCGTCTCTGCCAGAACAAGAAGCTCTGCCGCCTGTGCATGCATTTTTTCATGGGGTGTCTGGATCGAGTTCAGGGTATTTTTTATCAGGGCATTGGTCAAATCCGCCTCATCCGTCTGCGCCATCCACCTGCCCAGAAGACAGGACTGATGATCCAGACTGCCCTGGAAATCCGTGCCTTCCAGAATACTCTCCTGAAGCAGCTCCCGCCACTCATAATGTTTGGCCAGCGCCGTCTGGGTTGACGCCTGATTGTCCCGGTTGTCGGACACAGTACGGTAATCCCGGCTGATCTGAAACAGGGAGATCAGGGAAACCGCAACCAGCACAAACATGATCATTATGACCTGGACGTATCCGGTCATAATCTGTTTTCGGATAGAATTGACTTTCTTCTTCATTACATTACTCTCCTCCTGGCAGATAAGATATGTACTGCATCTCACATGTTCTTATATTTTACCACAGACCTTCCAGGATTTCCACGGTATTTTAAAGAAATCTCCCACATTCACAAAAGCAGCCCCGCAGGAGAAAACTATTCCCCCCTGAAGGAGCGGCGGTTTTGTGGTACCGAAACCAGGGCTACAATTTTACCATCACATCTTCCACGGCCTATGACCAGAAGTGGGTGTACGGCAGGAACATTTTCCGGAATATTGACTACCTGGTGGACACAATTTTCGCCAACTACCTGTCCAGGCCCGGGGTACGGCAGCCCATCTTCACCTCCTACTGTGACGGCAAAAGAGTTACCTGCTCGGGGCTGAGCCAGTGGGGATCCATGTACCTGGCAGAGGAAGGCTACTCTCCCATAGAGATTATACGCTATTACTACGGCAACGATATGTATATCAACACCGCACAGGTCATCTCCGGCGTGCCCTCCTCCTGGCCCGGCTACGACCTGGGAGTAGGATCTTCCGGCGAAAAGGTGAGGCAGCTCCAGACTCAGCTCAACCGCATTGCCAGAAACTATCCCGCCATCCCCACCGTCACCGCCGACGGCATCTACGGCCCCGCCACAGCCAATGCGGTCCGCACCTTCCAGGGCATTTTCGGCCTGCCCCAGACAGGTGTCACAGACTATGCCACCTGGTACGAAGTGTCGGATATCTATGTGGGTGTCACCAGGATCTCAGAGCCGGGATGAGTCCCAAGGAGGATTTAC
>CAJUNZ010000030.1 GCA_910587755.1 uncultured Acetatifactor sp.
CGAGATCGTATTCGGTGACTGGAGTTCAGACGTGTGCTCTTCCGATCTCACGATAGCACGGCCCATGGCAACACGCTGTCTCTGACCACCGGAGAGAGCCTTCGGCTTACGCTCAAGGAGGGGAGTCAGGTCAAGAATCTTGGCTGCTTCCTTTACCATCTTGTCGATCTGATCCTTCGGAACCTTTCTCAGCTTCAGACCGAATGCCATGTTATCATATACAGACATATGAGGATACAGAGCGTAGTTCTGGAATACCATTGCGATATCGCGATCCTTGGGTTCAACGTCATTCACAACCCTGTCGCCGATCTTCAGCTCGCCGGAAGAGATATCCTCCAATCCTGCCACCATACGGAGTGTTGTAGACTTTCCACATCCTGAAGGCCCTACGAAGATAATGAACTCCTTGTCTGCTATTTGAAGGTTAAAGTTCTTAACTGCCTCAAATCCGTTAGGATATACCTTACAGACATTCTTTAAAGATAAACTCGCCATAATAGAAAGACTCCTTTCACGTTCGCTTTTTTTACTTTTGCCCTACCAGTGACCAAGCGAATCACCTAGAAACAGTATAACGAAAAACAGTATTTTATGCCATACTACAATTTCACAAAGTTTTTTCTCCAGATTGTTTAATATGCTTACATAGTTGATGCTCCACTCTTTCCGCTGTCATTTTGCCCATATTTTCTCTATTTATTGGTCAAACTGCACAAGAACATACGGATTGCCCTAGCGGGGATCCTCCCGAAGGCACTCCTCCAACTCATCTTTAAAGATTCTATCATCGTCCTTTTCCGGATCTGTTTCCGTCACGGCGCCAGGATTCCTGACAAGGATCTGTTCCTCCAGCCGGAGGAAAAATTTGTTGTAGAGCATGGCGGAGAGCCACGCAGGCACAGAGAAGCCAAACAGGAAAATCAACGGTATAATATGGGGCAGGGCAAAAAACAGCACCGGGGGCACCGCAAACATAATCATCATCAGAATGGTCTTGGGAAACTGCAGGGCGCTTGTAAAAAAGGCATTCTTAAAAGTCCTCAGCACCGTATCGTCAAATTTTGCGAGCACCGGAAAAAGGAACATGCTGGTAAACAGCATAACAATGCCGATGCCTGTGAGGATCGTCCGCAGGACTCCCGCAAACTCCAGATCCGCATGTCTGAGAATGATGAAATCTCCCCACAGCACCAGGGCCAGAAAGAGCATCAGCAGCCAGATAATGGTGCCCTGCCTGAGATTTCTTCTGAAGGACTTAAAAAAGTCCCTGGCAATGTAGCATTCCTCGTTCCGGACTATCTTCAGCGCCACATAATGCAGGGCCGTGAAAGAAGCCCCCGCCGTCACAACAGGCACGCAGCACAGCAGTGTCAGCAGGTTCAGGAACATCAGATCCGCCACCTTGTTCAGGCCCTGCATCAGGGAGCTGTCCAGATCAAAAAACTTCATACCGCAATCCACCTTTCTCAAAATTCCTTTTCCATGGGAGTCACCCGTATGCCGGCATAGTGCAGCTCATGGCACAGGGCGTGGAACCCCTGTTTCCGGTAAAACTCCACCGCATAGGGCGCCGCCTGAACGGACATAAAGCTCTCCCCCGTCTCCGCCTTCAGATACTCACACAATTTCCCCAGAAGGGTGCTGCCCACCCCCCTGCGGTGGTAGGCTTCATCCACAAACAGAAGGGAGAGATGGTTCCTGCTCCTGACGGAACCCACGCCAATGATCCGCCCCTGGTCCAGCGCCACCATAAGCCTGTACTCTCCATTCAGAAACAAGCGGTACAGGTCGTCATCTGTGATAAAATCAAAAAAATGCTGTATGCCTTCCTGGGTATACTCTTTTCCCTCATATTTCATAAAAGTCCGCCAGACCAGTTCCATGGCGGGTTTCCATTCTTCCACTTGGGCCCATCTAAACTCGAAAGACCATTTTCTGACTCTTAAATCCATCCACCCTGCCAATCCTCCATTCAGCGCTGAAGCAACACTGTCTTCTCAATCCAGTCCAGAATATCCTGCATCACTTCTGCCCTGTTGGTCTCGTTCAGAAGCTCGTGCCTGCCGCCCTCATACATTTTCAGGGTGATCTGCGAAAGCCCTGCTTCTTTCAGGGATTCGTATGCCTGCCGGACGCCTCTGCCATAGCCTCCCACAGGGTCCTCCGTCCCGGAGACCATAAGCACCGGCAGCGTCTCCGGCATGCCCTTCAGATACTCCTTCCTGTGGAGCCTTGCGATCAGTTCAAATAGGGTTCCGAAACCGTTTACCGTAAAACAAAAACCGCACAGAGGATCGGCGTTATAGAGAGCCACCCTCTCCGGATCCCGGCTCAGCCAGTCGGAAGGCGTCCGGGGATTCTGTATTTTTTTATTGTAACCGCCGAAGGCCATCCTGTCCAACAACCTGCTCTTGTGGTCTGCCCCGCAGAAAAGCTTCTGGATACCTGCCACAGCCCTGGCCGCCCCCAGGGTCAGCCGGGACTGCATTCCCGTGCCCATAATGACGGCGGCCCGGACCCCTGTGCCATAACGGCACAGGTAGTTGCGGGTGATAAAGGAGCCCATGCTGTGTCCCATGATCACATAGGGCACGGAAGGATATTTCTCCTGGGTTATTTTTTTCAGCCGGTGTACGTCTCTGACCACCACTGTGGCCGGGTCCTGTTCACAGAAATACCCGTATTTTCCCCCGTCTCCCACGGACTTTCCGTGGCCCAGGTGGTCGTCTCCTGTCACCACGAAGCCTCTGCGGGTCATAAAACGGGCAAATTCCTCATAGCGCTCCACATACTCGCTCATCCCGTGGACCACCTGCAGAACACAGCGGACCGCGCCCTCATCCGGGCTGTACCTGACTGCATGGAGCCTGGTCTTCCCGTCCCTGGAATCGAAAAAAAATTCTTCTTTTACCATATAAGTCCCTTCCTTTCTCCCGGCCCATGCAAGCCACAATGCCCCAGGGCGCGCCCTGCTTTGTCAGCAGATCTCCGCCCCTGAAGGCATCTCACGCTCCGGCTTCATCAGTGCCAGGCCGCCCTGAGCGTCCTCCGCACACAGCAGCATTCCTTCAGAGAGCACCCCCGCCAGAGTGGCCGGTTTCAGGTTCACAAGCACCATCACCTTCTTGCCCACCATCTCCTCAGGCGTGTAGTGGGCTTTGATCCCGGAGACAATCTGCTTTACCTGGCTTCCGATCTTCACCTGGCTCACCAGAAGTTTCTTGGACTTCTTCACTGCCTCGCAGGAGATAATCTCCCCCACCTGGAACTGGAGCTTGGCGAAATCCTCATAAGTGATCTCCGGCTTGGCCTCCACAGAAGGGGCTTCGCCGCTGGAATCCTCCATCTCTTTGAGACTGCCATTTTGGTCGGCCTTTCCGCTGTCGCCTGCGGCCTGGGCCTTTTCCATCGCCTCGGAAATCCCACGGTCGCGCTCCGCCACCTCTTTCATATCCAGCCTTGCAAACAGGATCTCGGGCTTCTCCGTGACCCTGCCGCCGCTCTGGTAAAGCCCAAAGGTTCCCAGCTGGTCAAAATCCCGCAGGGACGTATTGAGCTGTCCGACAATTTTCTCCGCAGTTTCCGGCAGGAAGGGCTGCAGCAGGGAAGCCCCTATGCAGAGGCTCTCCACCAGGTTGTAGAGCACCGTGGCCAGACGGTCTGCTTTTGCCGGATCCTTTGCCAGCACCCAGGGTTCGGTCTCGTCAATATACTTGTTGCAGCGCTTAAAGAGAGCGAAAATCTCCGTGAGAGCATCCGCCACACGCAGGTCAGCCATTTTCTCCGTCACCCTGCCCAGGGCCGCCGTTGCCACAGCCTTCAGTTCCTGATCCAGAGGCTCCTCCGCGCCCTTGTGGCTGACCACACCTTCAAAATACTTATTGCTCATGGAGACGGTGCGGTTCACCAGATTGCCCAGGGTGTTGGCCAGATCCGAGTTCACCCGCTCTCCCACCAGTTCCCAGGTGAGGTTCCCGTCATTTTCATAGGGCATCTCATGGAGCACATAATAGCGGACCGCGTCCACGCCGAAAAAGTCTACCAGGTCGTCCACATAGACGGTGTTCCCCCTGGATTTTCCCATCTTTCCCCCGCCCATCAACAGCCAGGGATGGCCAAACACCTGCCTGGGCAGAGGCTCTCCCAGAGCCATCAGAAAGATAGGCCAGTAGATGGTGTGGAAGCGGATAATGTCCTTTCCGATCAAGTGCAGATCCGCAGGCCAGAGCTTCTTGTACTGCTCCGTGCTGTTCCCCTCCGCGTCATAGCCTATGCCCGTGATATAGTTGGACAGGGCGTCCAGCCACACATATACCACATGCCCGGGGTCAAAATCCACCGGGATCCCCCACTTAAAGGACGTCCTGGACACGCACAGATCCTGCAGGCCCGGCAGCAGGAAATTGTTCATCATCTCGTTTTTCCGGGACACGGGCTGGATAAATTCAGGATGCTCGTTAATGTGCTTTATCAGCCTGTCCGCATATTTGCTCATGCGGAAGAAATACGCCTCCTCCCTGGCGGGCTTCACCTCCCTGCCGCAGTCGGGGCATTTTCCGTCCACAAGCTGGGATTCTGTCCAGAAGGACTCACAGGGCGTGCAGTACATTCCCTCATAGGCTCCCTTGTAGATATCTCCCTGGTCATAGAGCTTCTTAAATATCTTCTGCACCTGGGCCTCATGAACCTTGTCCGTGGTGCGGATAAACTTGTCATAGGAAGTGTTCAGCAGATCGCACATTCCCTGAATGACCCCCGCCACCTGGTCCACAAACTCCTGGGGCGTCACCCCTGCCTCCTGGGCCTTCAGCTCGATCTTCTGTCCATGCTCGTCGGTTCCTGTCTGGTAAAAGACATCATAGCCTTCCTTCCTCTTAAACCTGGCGATACAGTCCGCCATCACAATCTCATAGTTGTTGCCTATATGGGGTTTCCCCGAGGTATAGGCGATTGCTGTGGTAATATAATACTTTCCCTTCTGCTCCATCTCTTCTCTGCTCCTTCCGCTGTCAGTTCTGAATCTCCCGGTACAAAAAAGCCCGTCCCCCACTGCATGCCATGCACCAGAAGACGAGCCCAATGCCCGTGTTACCACTTCTTTTCATCCGCCCTTCACAGGACGGACCTCTTCGGGTCAGTAACCCTATCCGCTGTAACAGGCGGAACCTGTCGCAGCCTTATCCCTGCCGGGACTCGGTGCGCTGCTCAGAAGCCATTTTCCAGATTACTCCCCCTGGTCCCTCTCAGCTGCCGGAACCTTCTCTGTAAAGTGAAGCAAAATGTACTCTCTTCGTCACTGCCTTTTTCTCAATAAAATACATTATTAAAAAATTAACATAAACTGTCCCCACTGTCAATAACTCCATCAAAACTTTTATACTTTGTCTCCTGCGGCAGGGCTGTATTTTTAGAATTTATTTCTTTGTGGACAGCCTGCTGTACTCCCCTTTTCTGTCGTAGGAGTCCAGAAGATAACTCTCCTCTGTATGGTAACTGTTCAATTCCACCCGGTCCCGGCGGCGTCTGGCACTGGGACGGGGCTCCTCTTTGGGCGCACCCTGCCTGGACTGGAAGGAATTCTTTCCCTGAAAGCGGAAAAAATTTCCCGGCAGATGCCCTGCCAGCTGTCCTGCGATATTCTTAAATTTTACCCGCACCTTCTGCCACAGATTTTCCTGCTCCCTGCCCGTGTCCTGTATGGCAGAATAGTAGGGGGTATGCCTGGCAGGGTCAGGCTGCTGCACCGCCGTGGCGGCCAGGGCGATCTGGGGAATATGAAGGCGGGAGGAATCGTTTCCCGAGGCCCCCGCCCCTGCAGAGCCGCTTCCTCCCTCCCCTGCGCAGACAGGGGGCTCCGCCGCGCCGGCGCCGTCCCCTGCTTCCCCTGCCACTGTCCCCTGGGTTCCCCAGATGCCGCGCAGCAGACGTTTTCCATTTCCCCAGACTTTCTCCATCCACTCTGCCAGGGAAAACTGCCCCTCCTGGCCCTGCCGGGGTGCTTCCTCCTGGGCAGGGCGGGGAGCCATATCTGCCCCGCCCGCATCCTTCCTCATATGGGCATGCTCATGGACGCAGCTGGTCACATGGTGCATTTCCCGCACATGATCACTCCCGATTCCGTTAAACTGCATTTTCCGCTCCCGCCTTCCTTTCAGTTTTTGTCGGCAGAAAGTGCCGGGATCCTTATATCTTTCCAAAAATTACCCAGGGAGTATCTGAGATCCGGCGCCGCCGCCCTGCGGCAGACATTCCTCTTCAAGCCCCCTGGCTTATCATACGCTTCCCATCTTTTCCTTAAATTTTTTCACATTTTCATATATTTTATTCTGAAACACCGCCGTGCCCGACACCACCACGTTGGCCCCTGCCTCCAGAGCCAGCTCCACATTGTCGAGCCGGATTCCTCCATCCACTTCTATGTCTGTGTGGAGCCCTCTGGCCTCAATGATAGAACGGATCTCCCTGACTTTGTCCAGGCATTCCGGTATCAGTTTCTGACCGCCGAATCCGGGCTTCACCGTCATCACCAGCACCATGTCCACAAGCTTAAGGTATGGTTCCACCGCGCTGACAGGAGTCTGGGGGCTGATGGTAATTCCCGCCTTTCTGCCCAGGAAACGGATCTTCTGTATGGTGCCTTCCACATCCTCCGTGGCCTCCAGGTGGAAATTGATCAGATCGGCCCCGCAGTCCGAAAACTCTTTGATATAGCGCTCCGGCCTGTCAATCATCAGATGCACGTCAAATAGTATATCCGAGCAGTTCCGGATGGACAGGATCACCGGCATCCCAAAGGAAATATCCGGCACAAAGAACCCATCCATCACATCAATGTGCAGGTAACTGGCGCCTGCCCGCTCCACCTCTTTGATCTGCTCTCCAAGCCTGCTGAAATCCGCTGCCAAAATAGACGGTGATAAAATATTCATCTTTCGCCTCCTCATCATACCACCTATTTTAACAAAGATATCAAAGGTTGTCCACGTCCTTTTTCAATTGTTCCCATTCACCGGGATTGTTGGTGTAATAAAGAGGGCATTTCTTGCCGCCGCAGTCGTAATGGCGCAGGATATCTTCCGTGTCAAGATCGTATACATCTATGAGCCAGGCCAGAAGCGAGACCAGGGAGTCATATGTCTCCTGGGTAAAAGAACCGTCCCTGGCCAGGTAGCAGCACTCTATGGATATGGAGTCAAAATTACGGGTCATCACCGCATAGGCAATCTCGTCCAGGGGCACGCACTGTATGATCTCTCCCTCATAGCCGATGATAAAATGTGCGCTGACACTGTTCTCATGAGTGTCTTTCTGCTGCTCAAAATAGCTGCGGTTCTGGGCAGCACTGGTGCCGGGATTTGCCGTATAGTGCACAAATATGCTGGTCACAGACTCCAGGGAATCCCCGGGCCTGGAAAATTCGTTGGGTGTAAGAAAATTCTCTGTCCACTGGGGATGTCTGTTAAAATCTTCCGAAGGCAGTCCCTGCACTGTCACGTTTGAAGGCGGCCGGCTGGCAGCCCCGTTATCCACATTCGGAAGGGACTCCTGCTGACTGTTGGGCGTGGCTGCCGACGCAGGATTCTCCCGAAACATAAATGCCGCCGCAAGAACCACAATGCAGAACACCCAAAACCCTATGGCTGCCCGCTGCATCAGGGCATAGCGCCTGCGTCGGGCTGCACTCCCGCGGGAACGGCTCTTCTGCCCGTTTCTGACAGGACTGTTTCTCCTCTGACCGCCTGCCCCTTCCCCGGATCGGTTTATGTACATGGGTTCCTCCACCGAGCGGGGACCGCGCCTGGCTGCTCTCCCTTCCATCGGACGGGCTCCATGTCTGACACACCCGCCCTCCATAGGGCGAGGTCCACGTCTGACAGTTCCCGCTTCCATCAGGCGTCCTCCCTGACGGGCGGTTCCCGATCCTATAGGATGGACTCCCTGACGGGATGCTCCCCCTCCCATGGGGCGTCCTCCCTGACGGGCGGTTCCCGCTTCCATGGGACGGACTCCCTGACGGGCGGTTCCCGATCCCATGGGGCGCACTCCCTGACGGGATGCTCCCCCTCCCATAGGGCGCACTCCCTGACGGGCGGTTCCCGATCCCATGGGGCGGACCCCCTGGCGGGATGCTCCCCCTCCCATGGGGCGCACTCCCTGACGGGCGGTTCCCAATTCCATGGGGCGGACCCCCTGGCGGGATGCTCCCCCTCCCATAGGGCACACTCCGCGCCTGACAGTTTCGGCTTCCACAGGGCGGGCTCCCTGGCCCACTGCTCTGCGGGCGGGCCTCCCGGCCGGATTTCCTGCCCCCAAACCTGCGGTCCTGGGGCCCATCTGTCCACACTGTATTGCTCCCGCCCCAATGTTCCGGTCCTGTCCTCTTCTGGTAGTTCCCACCGGACCTGTGCTCTTCTGCTGTGCAAATTCTGTCAGGTAAGGATTCCTTCCGGAAGCACGCCTCCCCTGTCCTGATGCAATTCCTTCTCTTCCTTCCTCCCCATATGTAAACTGCAAAGCATTATCCTGTACTGACATTTCTCCCCACCTCACCGTACTTTACATAACGCATGCCGCATTATCCAGCTCACTTCCCTGTCTGCTGCCGTACCCCTGAAATTCTGCGCTTTCCTGAATTTCTAAACATTTCTGTTGTTCCTGAATCCCTGGCATCCCCTGCGCTCCCGGGTATTTTCCGCACTTTCAGCAGACCTCTGTCCCTGTTACGTGCATAGTATAGAACAGAAATGTATCATTTTTGTTTATTTCTCTCTTAATATTTGTATGGAATGAATTCACAGGGAAAATCCGGGCCGCTCCGCACCAGCCAAAAGCAGCCTGCAGAGTCATCCCCCGCAGGCTGCCAGCCATGTTCAAACTTATCTCTCAACCCTTTACAAAAGCTTTCACAGATTTAAATACGCCCTCCGCGTCAAGCCCGTATTTTGCCACCAGCTCCGCTGCTGGACCGGACTCGCCGAACACATCCTGCATGCCCAGGCGCTTCACCCTTGTTGGCAGTTTCTCGCTGAGACAATCGCAGACCGCGCTGCCCAGGCCGCCAATCACAGAATGTTCTTCCACCGTCACCACCCTGCCTGTCTTCCCGGCGCTTGCGAGGACAAGCTCCTCATCCAAAGGCTTGATGGTGCAGATGCTCAGAACCTCCGCGCTAATGCCCTCCGCCGCCAGCTTTTCCGCCGCCCCCAGGGCGGAATCCACACAGATGCCCGTGGCTATGACTGTGACATCTTTTCCCTCTCGGACAACATTTCCCTTGCCGATCTGGAACTCATAGCCGGGCCTGTCATTGATCACCGGCACCGCTGAACGGCCAAAGCGCAGATATACCGGGCCTTCATGCTCCAGCGCCGCCCGGACTGCCGCCCTGGCCTCCACATCGTCAGCCGGACACATGACCACCATCCCCGGAATCGTCCTCATAAGAGCGATGTCCTCATTGCACTGATGGCTTGCACCGTCTTCCCCCACGGTGATTCCCGCATGGGTGGCGCCGATCTTTACATTCAAATGAGGATATCCAATGGAATTGCGGACCTGTTCAAAAGCCCTTCCCGCCGCAAACATGGCAAAGGAACTCACAAAGGGAATCTTGCCCACCAGGGACAGCCCTGCCGCCACTCCCATCATATTTGCCTCCGCAATACCACAGTCAATATGGCGGTCCGGATAGGCTTTCTTAAAAATACCTGTCTTGGTAGCTGCCGCCAGATCCGCGTCCAGCACCACCAGATTGGGATACTCCTCCCCCAGCTCCGCCAGCATCTGGCCATAGCTCTCCCGGGTAGCAATCTTCTTCACTGCACTCTTCTCTGCCATCACGCTTCACCTGCTTTCTCTAACTGGGCTTCAATCCTGTCCAGATCCTCCATGGCCACGGCAAACTCCTGGTCGTTGGGAGCCTTACCGTGCCAGTCCGGATTGTTCTCCATAAAGGAAACTCCTTTGCCCTTCAGGCTGTGCATAATGATACAGGAGGGCATTCCCTTGAACTGCCTGGCCTCATCAAAAGCCCCCCGCAGCGCGTCAAAATCATGTGCATCCACATGGATCACATGGAATTGAAACGCCTCAAACTTCTTGTCAATGGGATAAGGAGAACAAACCTGGTCAATGGGACCGTCAATCTGCAGGTTATTGTTGTCAATAATGACGCAGAGATTATCCAGCTTCCGGAACCCTGCCAGCATTGCCGCCTCCCACACCTGTCCTTCCTGAATCTCACCGTCCCCCAGAAGCGTGTACACACGGAAACTGCGGCCGTCCATCTTTCCCCCCAGAGCCATGCCCACCGCAGCGGAGACACCCTGCCCCAGGGAACCCGAGGCCATGTCCACGCCGGGAATGTGCATGCAGGGATGCCCCTGCAGGTAAGAACCCAGCCTGCGCAGCGTCTTCAGATCCTCCACCGGAAAATATCCCCTGTGTGCCAGGGCCGCATAAAGTCCCGGGGCGTTATGCCCCTTGGACAGCACAAAACGGTCCCTGTCCTCCTTGTCAGGGTCCCGTGGATCAATGTTCATCTCCTCAAAGTACAGATAAGTAAACACATCTGCCGACGAAAGGGATCCTCCCGGATGCCCCGCCTTTGCGCTGTGAACTGCCGTTATGATTCCTTTCCGCACGTCATTTGCATGCCTGCGCAGTTCTGTATTTTTCATTGTCTCCTCCATTCCGCTCTGCTGCATACAACACCCGGTTTCCGACTCCGCTTCTTCCATTCCCAGGCTCTCCGGAACTGTTCCCACTGCGTCTCAGAACCCCGATCCCATATGCAGCCCTTCATTGTGCAGTTATCAAAGCAAGCTCTCCGGGAATTTTAGTTCTGACCGTAGTAAGCATTTGCGCCATGTTTTCTATAATAATGCTTGTCCTGAAGTTCCTGGGGCGCCGGCTGGATATGATGGTTGATATCCTCCGAATGGTAGGCCATCTTAGCCACTTCCTCCAGAACCACCGCATTGTGCAGCGCCTCCTCCGCATCCTTTCCCCACACAAAAGGACCATGGTTCTTGCACAGAACCGCGGGCACGGACAGGGGATCCTTACACATCCGCAGAAACTCGCTCACAATCAGCCGCCCGGTGTTCTTCTCATACCCCTCGGCGATCTCCTCCGCCGTCAGGCACCTGAGACAGGGAACCTCTCCATAGATATAGTCCGCATGAGTCGTCCCGTAACAGGGGATGCTCCTGCCTGCCTGAGCCCAGCTGGTGGCGTAGGAAGAACGGGTGTGGACAATGCCGCCGATCTCAGGAAAAGCCTTGTAGAGCTCTACATGGGTGGGAGTGTCAGAAGAAGGATTGTACTCACCCTCCACTTTCCTGCCCTCCAGGTCCACCACCACCATGGCTTCCGGCGTCAGCTTTTCATATTTCACACCGCTGGGCTTGATGATAAACAGGCCGCTGGCCCTGTCAATGGCACTCACGTTACCCCAGGTAAAATTCACAAGGCCATACTTGGGCAGATCCATATTCGCTTCACAGACAATCTTTTTCAGTTCTTCTAGCATATTAGGCTCCTTTCTATAAACCGACAGCTCCAGCCGCCGGACTGATTCAAAATGTCGGCTGATACTTTTTTATCGTCATTTTTCTGATTCCTCAAGAGCTTCTCTTTTAATTATAGTATAGAAAAAATATCCTGCAAAGTCAACTTCTGAAATTCTGATAAGAGCAAAAAACTGGCAGAAAATTTCCCTCTCCGGCATGTCAGCCCCCGGGTCCACATACATTATAGAAAAGTTTTTCGTTTGAGGTATAAGAATGAACAAGCGCTCCCATGTCACCGCCAGGCAGATGCTGTTTGCCCTGGGGTTCCTGCTGGCATTCCTGAGCATGACCATCTTCCTGTTCTCCTTCCAGCGGGATGAAAAGCGGTTCACCAATATCACCACAGAGCTCTTCGCAGGAGAGATGAAAGCCAATACCCTGAACATGCACTATACCATCGCCCACCCGGAAAATTTCGGGATCTACGACTATAAACCAGCCCTGGGCATATATGATCCGGGACAGGAGCTCCAGGGCCAGGCAGGACTGGAAAATACCCTGGCTGCCCTCAATGCCATACATAAGGAAAATCTCTCCCCAGGCGACGCCCGTCTCTGGCAGCTGATGAACCGCTCTCTGGAGAACTCCCTGGCGCTGGGAAGTTTTTCCTACTACGGAGAGCCCCTTTCTCCGTCCTCCGGCACCCAGACACAGCTCCCCATCCTTCTCGCCGAATACACTTTCCGCACCAGGCAGGATGTGGAGGACTACCTGGGACTCCTGGACCAGACTGACGAATACCTTGCCTCCCTGCTGGTGTATGAGCAGGAGAAGGCGGCCGCAGGACTGCTGATGCCCTCCTCCTTTCTGCAGGAAGTCCGGGCTCAGTGCGACAGCGTCATCACGGCGGACGCGCTGGAGAGCGGAACCCATTTTCTGCAGACCACATTCCGGGAACGGATAGCGGCCCTTGTGCAGGAGGGCATCGTCACGGCCAAAGAGGCAGAGTCCTACCAGGCTCTGAATGAGCGGCTGCTCAGAACCGTGGTGCTGCCTGCCTACACCTCCCTGGGAGACGGACTGCTGCTTCTGGAGGATGACTCTATTCTGCCCTCGGGCCTGGCAACCCTGCCCCAGGGAAAAGCCTACTACGAAAAACTTATGATCTCCAAGACCGGATCCTATCGTCCCATAGACGAGATTCAAAAGCTCCTGACTGCGCAGTTTACCAGAGAGTATGACGCTGTGAAAGAGATTGTGGCGCAGCATCCCGACTTGGTTTCCTCCTATGGCGCCCCCCGGGAATTTCCCCTCAAGAGCGCCGCTCTGATGCTGGCGGATCTGCAGCAGCGGATGGGGAAAGATTTCCCCGCCATCCCCGGAGGCACGGTCAACGCGGCGGTGAAAGCACTCTCCCCCAGCCTGGAGCCCTACTGCGCTCCGGCTTTTTATCTGACCTCCCCCCTGGACGATACGGAGTCCAACACCATCTACATCAACCAGGCAAAAACCCCCGACGGGCTGGACCTTTACACCACCCTGGCCCATGAGGGATACCCGGGACATCTGTACCAGAACGCCTACCACAACCGCACCTGCCAGGAGCAGGAAGAGCGCCCTGCCAGACAGCTGCTCTGGTACGGCGGATACCAGGAAGGGTGGGCACTCTACGGAGAATTTCTGTCCTATGATTACGCCGCCGAGCTGTTAGAGGAGGAAGGGCTGGAGACGGCAGCCCTCTGGGCCCGGCTGGAAAGACACAACCGCAGCCTGCAGCTTTGCCTGTACTCCCTTATCGACATCATGGTTCACTATGAGGGCGCTTCCTACAGTCATATCGCTACGGCTCTGGAAGGATTCGGCATCACTGACAGCGACTCCATCAAGTCCATCTACCATGTGATCGTGCAGGAGCCCTGCAACTATCTGAAATATTACCTGGGATATCTGGAAATACTGGAATTAAAAGCCCGGGCCGAAGAACTCTGGGACGCGGATTACTCCGACTATCGCTTCCACTGTTTCTATCTGGACTGCGGCCCCTGCGACTTTCTGACCCTGGGCGAGCTTCTGGAAGAGACTCCCTCCGGGGCTCCCTGACTGACAGGGCGCCTGGAGGTGACTTCCTCTGCTCCGCCCTGACAGGGCAGCCCTGGCTGAGGCAGCGCTTCCCTCACTCCACTTCCATTTCCCCCAGATAATCTCTGTCCCACAGAAGTATTTTCAGCTTCCGGGCGGCCTCCACTGCAGGCTGGGTGAAATAATGGTTGGTGATCACCACCCCCACCATCCTGTCATAGTAATCCCGCCCTGCATAGGCCTCCTGGACGGCCTTTACGCCCACCGGCGCAGTATAACATTTACACTGGATGGCATAGGTGACGCCGTCTTTCTCCGCCAGAATATCCACCCCATAATCCCCGCTGGCGCGGGTCACTTCCACCTCCAGAAAGCCCTGGCTTTTCAGAAGGTCCGCGCAGTAGTATTCAAATTCCTGGCCATCCATCATGTCCACATCCAGAGGCAGCAGGCGTCTGAGCCGGTGCCGCAAGAAAAGTATCGCACTGAGCAGCATGGCCGCTACCGATATAATTATGATCACTGTAATCCCATATGTATTCATCTTCTTATCTATTCTATCTGTCTTTCTGCCGCAGGCTCCCCGGCGGCCGTCTTCAGGCCCTGGTCCCCGGCCTCTGTCACCCGGTTTCCAGCGCTTGTTTCATCATATTCCTTCCTGCGTCCTGTTTTGTTCCCCTATGTAAATGCATCCGGAAAAACCGGATGCGCCAGCAGACAGCGGACTGCCGCCGCGCCCGGCAGCGGCCGCCCTGCCGTCTCTAAAGCCCCTGACCGTCTGGGAAAGGCCTGGCTGACAGTGCTTACAGAGTACCCTGGGTGAACAGCTGCTTCACATGGGCAACCTCTTCCTCTGTGGCCTTGCTGGCAGGCACATAGTAAGATTTCTCCCTGGCAATCTGATAAAGCTCCTCCTGAGACTGCTCGCAGGCATTACGGATCTGTTTCAGCGTCTGCTTGAGCTCTTTGTTCTCCGACTGGGCGATCATGCCTGCATAGCGGGTCAGTTCGCCGTTGATGCCCGCCAGTGTATCAGCTACCATTGTCTTTTCCTGCATCATATCTACCTCTCCATTCTGGAATAATTCACAATTCCTTAATTCAAGAATTTCATCAGCTGCTGCTTATTGTCCATGGCCGACTTGGCGCCTTTTTCAAAAAACTGCTTGACCTTAGGGTCCATGGCCTCCTGAGCATACTCCTGCATCTTGCAGTGAGTGGTGTCATAGCCGCCGATCAGATGCCGCAAATTCTGTAAATCAAGTTCTGAAATATTTGTCATGTCTTTAACCTCCTTTTTTAATACGAGGTTATTATCCACATTCCATAATGAAAATATGCTGCCAAAATGTAGCTGTAAAAAAAATACCCTTTTACTCCCGGTTCTCCCTGTGAAGGCAGGCATACACCTCACGTTTGCTCACGCCTCTGTCCCTGGCCACCTGCTTCATGGCCTCCTTGTCCTCCATACCCCGCTGCCTGTAAAAATCCATGTGTTCCTCTATGCTCATGGACTCCCAGACGGCAATCTCCTCCTGCCTCAGCGCACTGCGGCTCTTCCCCTCCAGAACCAGAACATACTCCCCTCTGGGCTCCTGCTGCCGGAAGTCCTCCAGAGCCAGGGCCAGGGTGGTGGGAACCACCGTCTCAAATTTTTTCGTCAGCTCCCGGCAGAGAGTGATCCTGCGGTCCCCCAGGCATTGATACAGCTCTTCCAGGGTGCGCGTAAGATGGTGGGGCGCCTCGTACAGGACAATGGTGCGGGTCTCCCTGGCCAGCTCCTCCAAAACCTCCCGCTTTTCCTTTTTGTCCGAGGGCAGAAATCCCTCAAAGCAGAATCGTCTGGTGGAAAGACCCGAGAGCGTCAGCGCGGTTATGCACGCCGCAGCTCCCGGCAGGCTGGTCACGGGCACGCCGCCATCCTGGCACATCCGCACCAGAACCTCCCCGGGATCGGAGATGGCAGGGGTTCCCGCGTCAGTCACCAGGGCAATGCTGCGCCCTGCCTGAAGCTGTCCTACCAGCTGCCGGGCCTTTTCCACCTTATTATATTCATGGTAGCTTGTCATGGGGGTATGAATGTCAAAATGGTTCAATAACTTTATGCTGTTGCGGGTATCCTCCGCCGCGATCAGATCCACCGTCCGCAGGGTCTCCACCACGCGGGGGGTCATATCCTGCAGGTTTCCAATGGGTGTCGCGCACAGATACAATGTTCCTGTCATAGTTTTCTCCCCTGGGCTGCAGGTGCATGCATACAGAGCTTTCGACCTGTCAGGCTTTCCCTGCACCAGAATATTTATACTGCAGACCGCCAGGATTTACAGTGGTGTACTCGTGAAAGCACCTGGCTGGCGGTCTGCAGTGGAGTTGTACTGCATATTTAACCGGTGTGCAGTATAAATGATTCAGTAGCCGTATATATCGGTGATCTCCGGCATATACTCCCCGGGACTGCGGAACACTATCAGAGGTTTCTCCACTCTCATCCTTGGCCTGCCGCCCCGGACTGCCTCCAGAAGCACCATGTTGGGCTCCCTGTCCACATAAGGATATACCAACTGCATCCGCTTGGGCTCCAGACCGCACCCTGTGAGCACGGAGATAATCTCCGCCAGCCGGAAAGGCCGGTGCACCAGGAAAAAATGCCCTCCCGGCCTCAAAAGTTTTGCCGTCTGCCCTGCCACATCCCCAAAACTGCAGAGAATCTCATGGCGGGCTATGGCTTTGGGCTCATCCGGGTTTACCACGCCGTGCTGTCCTATCATATAGGGTGGGTTGCAGGTGATACAGTCAAAAGAAGCAGACGGGAAAATGCGGTCTGCTTCCTTGATATCCCCTGTGACAATGCTGATCTTGTCCTGCAGGTTGTTCCATGCCACGCTCCTGGCCGCCATATCCGCACTCTCAGGCTGGATCTCCAGCCCTGTGAGGCTGGCACAGTGGTACTTGGCCTCCATGAGCAGGGGAATGATCCCCGTGCCCGTTCCCAGATCCAGAAGCCTGTCCCTCTCGCCTGCCCGGGCAAAGCCTGTCAGCAGTACCGCATCCATGCCAAAGCAGAATCTTCCGGGATGCTGAATGATGTGGTAGCCGTTTCGCTGCAGTTCGTCCAGGCGCTCTCCCGGTTTAAGTGTCGCCGCCATGGGGTTTCATCTGTCCTTCCTGAATCCGGTTCTCCTGTGAGCTGCCGGCTTCCTGGGGGAACCTGGGCTCCTGCTCCTGCGCTTCCCGGTGGAACCTGACTTCCTGCTCTGGAGACTCCTGACGGAGCCTGGATTCCTCTTCCGGTACTTGCCGGTGGAGCCTGGCCTCCTGTTCTGAGGACTCCTGTTGACTTCCGGCCTCCTGGTGGAACCTGCTCTCCTGATCCCGGTTCTCCTGGCGGCTGCGGTTCCTTGGGAACTGGCCGTTCTGGCGTCCCCGCCCCTCCTGATACTGACCATTCTGACGTCCCCGCCCTTCCTGGTACTGACCGCCTGGCCGGTTTCGGCTGTCCTGCCGGAACCTTCCGCCCTGGTGCTGTCTGCCGTTCTGGTCCTCCGCTGCCCCCTGGCCATTCTGTCCTCCCGGACCTCTGTTTCCCTCCTGGCGCCTGCCATAGGGCTTTAACTCATCCTGATTCCTGCCCTGATTCCTGGGCGCGCCGTTCTGCCGCTGTCCTCCCGGCCTTTGGCGGCTGCCCTGGTACTGCCCCTGCTCCGCTTCGGGACGCCTGCCGGCGGCCGGCTTACCGCCCTCCGGACGTCTGCCGCCCTGACGACGGGCGCCCTGGAATCCTTCTCCCTGCCCCTGCCGGTTCCTGCCGCCCTGGCGCTGGACAGCGTCCTTCCTGGCGCCGCCCTCAGCCTGTTCCTGCTGCTCTTCCTCTTCCAGACGCTCCAGCTCCTGCATCTCCTCTTTGGACAGATCCATCTTGTCCTTCTTGCCGTGCCGGTGCCTGAACTGCAGTTCCTCCACAGGGTATTCCTTTATCTCCTTTTCATCCCCCACGTCCACCACGACTTTTACCATCTGGCGAAGCACACTGACACTGTGCACCTGCCCCTTCAAGCCGTCCTTTGAAACCACATAATCCCCGATGCCGGGAAGCTTTCTGTTCAGCTCCTCGTAGGTTTCCTCCTCATTTTTCAGGCAGCACATAAGCCTGCCGCAGACCCCGGAGATTTTGGCCGGGTTCAGGGACAGGTTCTGCTCCTTTGCCATTTTGATAGAGACAGGCACAAAATCAGACAGATAGCTGTGACAGCACAGAGGGCGGCCGCAGATACCGATTCCCCCCACCATCTTTGTCTCATCCCTGACTCCGATCTGACGCAATTCTATCCTTGTCTTAAATACACTTGCCAGATCCTTTACAAGCTCCCGGAAATCAATTCGGCCGTCGGCAGTAAAATAGAATAAAACCTTGTTGTTGTCAAAGGTATATTCCGCATTGATCAGCTTCATGCCAAGGCCGTGCTTCTGGATCTTCTCCAGGCAGATTCGGAAAGCTTCCTTCTCTTTCTCCCTGTTGGCAGTCTCCTGCTCCGCATCCTCCTGGCCGGCAATCCGGATCACCGGCTTCAGGGGCTGAACCACCTGATCGTCCTCCACCTCCATGATGCCGCCCACAACCGTTCCGTATTCCACACCCCGGGCAGTCTCCACGATGACGTGGTCATTCTTTTTTATGTCAAACTCCAGCGGATCAAAAAAATAAATCTTGCCCGCTGTGCGAAATCTAACCCCGATAACTTTAATCATTGCTTCACCTCGCTGGCGCCGGATGCGCCTTCCCATACAGAACTGCCTGCAGCCGTCTTGGGCTATTTTATCATATTTTTAAGCAAAAGACCATAGCTAATAATGGAATTGTACAAACCGAATGGATACGCATTCTTCAGGCAATACTATGGTGGCATCACCTGCAAATGAAAGGAGAATTTCATGATGAATGACAAATTTAATGATACAGAACTCTCTTCTGCCCTGGCTAAAAACACTCTGGACCAGATCCCCAGTCCAAAATCCGATGCCAGGGAGATTGTGGGCCTGGTAAAACATGGCGGTAAGATTGACGGCTACCAGCTGTCCGACGGTACTTCCGTAAGCAAACAGGAAGGGGTCCAGATGGCCAAAAACGGCGAGATCAAAGGGGTGGGGGTGGCCCATAGAAAAGATACGGAATACCTGAAATCCATCCCCGACGACACCGAAGACAATAACCTCGGAAATCTTCCCTCCATCTCAGGTTAAGTTAGTGCTACGCACTACCTTAACCTGGGGTAAGTTAGTGCTACGCACTACCTTAACCTGGGGTAAGTTAGTGCTATGCACTACCTTAACCTGGGATAAGGGAGCGCTACGCATTATACACTCCCTTGTCCTGGGGCAGGTAGCAGCGCAAGAAGGTGCAGAACAGGCTGCCAGTACAGTTCCGGCAGCCTGTCTTTTTTATAGTTCTTCGTATTTCTCCTGTAGCAGTTCTATTCCGTACTCTCGGGGAGTGCCTTTGAGTCTTTCCATATAGGAGGCAAGATGTCCCCGGCAGTGCTCCGGTCCGCCCTCCCGCATTACCGTCCACATGGGATCGCTGTCGTACTTGGAAGTTTTCATCATGGCGTCATTCCAGTCAAGAATCATCTTTGCCCCTTTGGCACAGAGTTCCGGACGCTCTTCCGCCAGATTGTGCAGCTCATGGGGATCCTTTTTTACGTCAAAAAGCATCTCATCCGGCAGCAAGTGTCCTCCTCCATGAACGGTCCTTATGTATACATAATCGTCAAAACGCACGCTCCGCTGGCAGACATGAGCACACTGTGTGAGCACCGCATAAGGCCTGGAGCAGTCCGTGCCGTCCCGCAGGGCCGCCGCAAAAGATCTTCCGTCATAACGGTATCTGCGGGGGTTTGTCAGCTTTGTGCCCAGAAGCTCCTGGACGGTGGGAGCCAGATCCGTGTTGTCATAGAAGCCTTTCACCACTGCTCCCCGGCGCATCCCGGGCCAGCGGACGATCAGAGGGATACGGCACACAGGATCATCCGCCATACCGTGCTCTGCGTACACGCCAAATTCTCCCAGATCCTCTCCGTGGTCCGCAGTGATAATAATGGCCAGGTCATCGTCATACAGCCCGTTCTCCTTCAGCCACCCGATGATTTTTCCGATATTGTCGTCGGTATAGCGCACACCATTGTCATACTGGTTCAGAAACTCCTTCGCCTCCGCCAGATCCTTCAGACGCCCGGGATGTTTGGGGCAGGAATCATAGTGCTCGTCATTCCACATATTGATCTCGTTGGCGCCATGGGGCCCGATGTGAAGCAGATGCTCCGCAAATATCTCCTCCGTGATCCAGTCGTCCGGCAGATCCGTACTCTCCCAGGGGCCATGATAATCCAGGGGAGTCCGGTACGGTGTGTGAGGATCCCAGAAGTGCACATGCATCATCCAGTTATCTTTTTTCCCATTCCGCGAAAGCCAGTCCAGCACATGGGGCGTCACATACTCTGCCGACTCCCCGCCCCGGAATCCTACATTATAGCACTCATTGAACCCTGCGTTAAACCACCATGCGCTGTGGCGTTCCGCGAAAGTCGAAAAGGACACCGTGTGCATTCCTGCCCGGCGAAACTGCATGAAAAGTCCGTTTTCGGACATGTCGTCGGTAAAATGCCTGCTGTCCCCCTGGAGACGCATGTCAGCCGCCGTGCCCCCGTGCCCCACGACTCCATTGTGGATTCCATACTGGCCGCTGATCATGGATGCCCGGGAAGGCAGACAGGGCGCATTGGGACAGTAATAGTCGTCAAAGCGCACTCCCTCCTCTGCAATTCCATCCATCACCGGTGTGGTGTCCCTGCCGTAGCCATAGCATCCCATGTGGTCCGCCCGCAGGGTATCAATGTCAAACATCAGAACTCTCATCCTGTTCTTCCTTTCTGCCGGTTCCTCCGGCCCTCCCTGACAGTCCGGCAGCCTTTTTAAGCCTCTGCCGGAGCCTGGTCCGATTTTCTCCAGTATACCATCTCCCAGCCTCTTTTACCACCTATACTCCCAAATCAGCAACAGTTTTTTATCTGTCCCTACGTCGTCTTTTCTTAAAATAATATCAAAGGGGCGAGATACTCGCCTCTTTACTGCTTACATTTCCGCCAGCTGACAATCATGCTTTTTAAAGAAATCTACTCTCGGTTCCAGATATTTCAATTTATGGCTCTCCACGTCCGGCATATAAAAAGAAACCGGCTCAAATATGTTGTTCCAATCCCACAATTCTTCTCCCAAATTCAGATATTCTCTAAACATTTCACAACCTTCCGGTGCAATTGGGTGAATCAGTATTGCCATAACCTTGCAAGCATAAAAACAATCAATAACAAGCTGTTTTCTGAATTCCGCATCATTCGCGGCATCTGCAATCTTCACATTGTTTACCCAATGCTTGTTGATTGACCGGATAAAGTCATCTAAAACATAAGAGATTCGATGGAACTCATGGTTATACATAAAACGCTCATAGTCAAGAACAGTTTTCTCTGTCAAAAGTCTTATCTGTTCACTCACATCGCCCTTGGGTATTTTTCCGTCACAGTTATTCTGAATCGCATAGAAGCAGGTCCGAATCAGCCGGTTAAACACATTGGTTATTAAATTGCCGTCTTTCAGAACCATGTCTACTCCAGACCTGTCCTCCTCTTTCATAAATACCTGCGGTTTAAAACCTACACTTTTAGAAGACAGGCCCAAACTCATAAAATGCATCCGCAGCTGATCCTTAGTGTAAAATTTAAGCAATTCATCCGCCGTGGGAGGCTTTAACTGGGAACTGCTGCTGGCTTTTGTGTCCATATACAATAAATGTCGATTGGCTATGATATGGGATAAATATACTTTCTCCATATCCGGCGCTTCCCCTCTGGGGACCTGTAATCCTGTAAATAGCCCTGTCTGAGCGATGGCATAGAAATAAATGTTATCTTCTCCAATAAACTGATAAACTTTAGATTCCTCATCATACCACCACCTGGATAAGTCGGCTTCTTTTCCCTGCTCTTTCAAACAGGCATAAGTAAAAGAAATGGGCGCCCACAGCGATTCCGGCCATACCCAAAAGGTCAGGTCTTTTAATTCTTCACACTCCGGAAATGGTACCCCCCATTCTACATTCCCGGACAGCCGAAAGGGAACCAGTGTCTTGCCGGAAGTATAATGAATGTTGCTGGCTTCCAATACATTTTTAGCCTTGTCTCGGTCATCCAGATTGTCGAATTCAAACACAACAGACGGTTTCTTTTCCTCATTGGTTAATTTATGAGGAGGCAGTTTTGACGCCAGTTCCGCCAGATCGCCTATATACTTTCTTGGTACGTATATTAAAGGTTTCTTCAAAAATTCTTCTACGGTTTCCAGCTGAAACTTACGCGTATTTGTATTTTTTCGTAAAAAATCATTATATTCCTTTACCGCATGAATACAATATTCTAAATCGAAATACCAGTTTTCCACATCTCTGAGGACAGGTTTTTTATTTGACAAGCAGCTGACAGGATTGATAAGTTCCGAAGGCAAAAACTGATGTCCCAGTGAACATTCATCGGCATATGCTCTTTCCGAAGTACACCCCGGTATAGGACATTTCCCCATCACTTGCCTTCCGTTTAAAAATATCTTTTTTTCTTCATCATAAAACTGGGGCATGGACATTTTCTTAATATATCCATTTTTGTATAAAGTACGAAACACTTTCGCTGATACCTGTTTGTGAATCGAACCTGCTTCTCCCAGAGCCGATGCTCCAAAAAAATCTAAACTTATACCATAGTTTTCCAGCGTTCTCTTCTGATTCTCATGGTTAGCACGTACATAATCTTCCAAAGTACCCTCATACCCGGCTTCCTGCAGCTTGCGATAGCTTTCCATGATAGGAGAACCATAGCAATCAGTTCCTGAAAGAAAGATAACATTGTCTTTACCGATTCGATCCCTTAAAAAACGCGCAAAAATATCTGCATGTACAAACATACCACCCACATGTCCAAAATGTAAATTTTTGTTTCCATAAGGCATGCCCGCTGTAATAACTGCCCGCTTAGGAAATATCGGGCGTTCCTTTGAAGTTAACCGTTTGCATATCATATTATTTTGTTCCTCCTTTCCGAATCCCCAAAAATATAGAAATATTAAAAATAAAAACGGTCAAAAACTTGTAGTAAGCTTTTGGCCGTTTGGTTCAGATTAACCAGGATAAGACACTTGTTATGAACACAGCACAAAAAGCCCGTTGTCAATTTTGACAATAAGCTGCTGTTGCTGGTTCATTTTGTTCATGGTAATTGAAAATTTCATCATGGGCTTATCTTTCCTTTATTTTGTGTCATTTTAACAGTATATATTTTAGTTGTCAATATGAATATTGATTTTCTTATGATAATGTTGAGGAATCTTTCATATCCCTCAACATTGACTGCCTGCCCTCCCCAGCCGCTGATTCTGCACCCCAGCCGGGCTGTTTTGCTACAGTCAGGTAATCCTTTCGCTCCTGTAACAATTAAAGCAGATAATTATTTTCCCTGTTGGCAATCTGAAGCTCAACCAGCTTATATTTTGCATAACCTCCCATCACCAGAGGCTCCTTTTTGCAAAGTTCTTCCGCTTCTTCACGGCTCTCTGTTTTCAGGATATACATGCCTGCCATTCCCGGATAGCCTTTGAATACACCGCAGATTTCAAGCTTTCCCTCGTCATCCAGCCTTCTTATATTCTCAACATGCTCCTCAACCACTTTCTTTGTTAGCTTATTGTAGGTCTTGGTCTTTTCAATCATCATCATATACATTATCTTATCCATATCACACTCTCCTCTATACTTTCCGTTACACTCCCGCCGCCCAGTAACCGCTTTTAGGACTTCATTAGGTATGCTGCCTTACAGATATGCATCAACATCGCGCTCAGATAAGCCATAGTTTTTTATAATCGTTTTTCTAATATCTTCCTTGCCAACCCCAAAATCCTTTAATGATTTAACCGTTATCTGAATTCCCTTTTTCCGCTCTTCCGCTATTTTCGCATCTTCCCTCTGCTTTATCTTCGGCTCCATGATCTCCATCAACGCTTCATACATACTCTCATCTCCTATCAGCTCGTCAATTATTTTCCTATTTGCGCTAATAGTTACTTCCAGGACAGAATCTGCCAGCTCCCTATCGGCCTTTTCTGTCATATGGTTCCTTTCATCCAGCATCCTCCATATATCGCCCTTTTTCAGGTTTCCGGACAAGCCCTTCAGCCACATGTGCGTATCACAATTCAATTCACCTGTGACAACAACTTGTGTGGAAAACCATGTCTTTCCTTCGACATAATAGATTCCTCCGTAAACTTCCCTCACATTGCACCCATGCCCTCCGAAATAGCGGAAAAGCTCTATTGGCTTCGCCTCCCAGAGAATAGATATTGGTTACATCCTCTGCCTTTATAGAATCTACAGCCTTTGCAACAGGTATAAGACTCGGCCGCGACTTGCAATAAACCAATCAAGAATAACTGCTGCCTACAAAAACAAACATTTGCAGGCAGCCATTTTAAATTGACATATGGATTGACCTATCGGTCTTTCTCCCCAATCAGCGCCCTCAAACATTCTGCAGATACTCTTCTGCTTCCTCTTCTGACAAGTGATATTTTTTAATGATTGCGGGTTTTATTTCTTCATCCTTGTGGCCAAAATCCCTTAAAGCAGAGACTACTTCCTTAATACGCACCTTTTCATCTCTTATTCTCAGCTTCGGCTCCATAATTTCCATCAACGCTTCATACATACTCTCATCTCCTATCAACTCTTCAACTATTCTTCTATTTGCGCTAATACTTACTTCCAAAACAGAATCTGCCAGCTCTCTATCGGCCTTTTCTGTCATATGGTTCCTTGCTTCCATCATCTTCTGTATATCGGCCTTTTCCAGGTTTCCGGACAATCCTTTCAGCCACATATGCACATCTCGATTCAGTTCACCTGTGACTACCACTTGTGTAGGAAACCATGTCTTTCCCTCAACATAGTAGATTCCTCCATAAGCTTTCGTCACCTTACATCCATGCCCTTCAAGATAACGGAAAAGTTCTATCGGCTTTGCCTCCCGGAGAATGGATATTGTAATATCCTCTGCCTTTACAGCATCCACAGCCTTTCCGTAAGACTTATAGAGACAGGCATATGCCAGTGTTTTATAAAAGGTATCTATATTCAAATGGTCTTCTGGAGATTTGTATTCCATGATATTATGCCCTTTAAATAGCTTTCCTATTTCACTGGCAATTTGGACAGAAGCTTCTTTTTTAATGACCAGCAAGTCAATCTCCAGCGGTTTCGTGTTCAGATTATATTCTTTCTCAAATATTAAATCATCTCTGTCCGCTGTAAAATCCAGGCCCATGGCAGACACAAAAGCTGAATGCCACTGTATTTTAGTTTCCTTCATAAAATCTCCCCTCTGTTCTTTTCAGTATATCATTTTTCATCCTCTATTACCACCTTCTATCAAAAATTTCACTATTTTACAACAGGTATAAGGCTCGGCCGCGACTTGCAATAAACCAATCAAGAATAACTGCTGCCTACAAAAACAAACATTTGCAGGCAGCCATTTTAAAATGACCTATGAATTGACCTATCCATCCGCAAAAAGAGGGATTTTTACCGAAAAACCAGTAAAATGTTACTGACGGCATTTTTCATGCCCATAGAATAATTTGCGGCCCCAGTCCCCGCAAACCCTTGATTTTTCAACAAAAATTAGCCCCAGTAAATTTCTTCACCGGGGTGTTAGAAGCAGGGCTACAAGGATTCGAACCTTGAGATGACGGAGTCAGAGTCCGTTGTTTCAGGGGCAATTGTATAACATCCCATTGCCACCGCACATCTCGCAAATTTATTTGCCTCTTCCGAATTCATTTTGTATCAAACAGGACTTCATCAGGTATGTTGGTTGCCACTTACCACTTAAATCACTTCCTCACTGCCCAATTAAACTGTCATGACTGCATTACCCTGATATACCGCCTCACTAATGTACTTAAGCATTTTGCAAATAGTTTTCCGCCTCTTCTGCTGACAAATGATATTTTTTAATAATGGCAGGTCTGATTTTATCATCCCCATACCCAATGTCCCTTAAAGTAGATACCGCTTCGTTAATGCGTATCTTTTCATCTCTTGCTTTCAGCTTAGGCTCCATAATTTCCATCAACGTTTCATACATACTCTCATCTCCTATCAACTCATCAATCATATCTTTATTTGCGCTAATGCTTACTTCCAAAACAGAATCTGCCAGTTCCCTGTTCTCTTTTCCCTCCAGCTGACTTCTCTTGTCCAGTATCTTCCGAAAATCTTCTCTCTGTAGATTACCAGATAACGCCTTCAGCCAGACATGGGAATCTTCGTCCAGTTCGCCCGTAACAATAATCTGGGTAGGAAACCACGCCTTTCCCTCTATATAATAGATTCCACTGCTGAATTTCACAATCTCGCATCCGTGTTCTTTAAAGTAGCGGAAAAGACCTTTTGGCTTCGCGTCCCGGACAATTGATATGGTTACATCCTCCGCCTTTACATCGTCCAGGGTTTTACCGTAAGATTTATAAAGACAGGCATAGGCAAGCGTCTTTTTTTATGACCAGTAAATCAATCTCTAAGGGCTTCGTGTTCAGATTGTACTCTTTCTCAAAAATCAAATCAGCCCTGTTCTTCTCAAGGTCTAACCCCATGGCAGACACAAAAGCTGAATGCCACTGTATCTTCGTTTCTTTCATAAAGCCTCTTCTCCTTCTTTCAAATTAAGTATACCATTCTTCTCTCCTTTTTTCCATCTGTACATCCTATTTTTTGATAAACTGCATGACTGCTTTGAAAAAGGGGACAGCCGTCATTGCTGTCCCTCTTGCTCTTTTTCTTTTATGGAATCTGGAAGCGGCACAATCTGTTTTTCTATCCCCTGTACACTCACCTTTTTCCTGATGGCTATATAATACCGCCGTGTCGTAGACTCCAGGTCTCCGATATAAGCGGCAATTTCCTCCACACGGGCTCCTGTTTGGCCGTCGCTTCGGCATTATCATGTGATGCATTCCATTCAGCAACTTTTTTCCTCATCTCCCTGATACATGCCGCTCTGGTCTCACATGTTACCGTCAAAACTTTTGGATGCCCATCCCACCGCCTTCCCACATTAAGCTTATGGGTGATGGTTCCGTTTTTATTCTGAATGAATGTCCCTTCACCTTTCGCATTGCGTTTTTTCTCTTCCATTTTTATCCCTCTCCTTTAAAATTACGCCCACCATGCCATTACATGGCGGGCGCTTGCTCCGAATCTGTCAAAGTAAAATTGACATTTCACCAAATTGCTTCCTTTTTCGGTAGTCCCGTCTACCTTTGCTTGACTTTAGCGTTCTTTTTGCTTTGTTTTGCTTTTGTTAAAATTATATTAGCATACATTAAACTTCTTATCACTAGTCTTCACTAAAATATTTTTAGTTGACGCTTATACAATTTTAGTGTATACTAAATATAGGAGGTGGTAAAATGAGCATGAAGTACTATAAACTCTTCGATTTATTGGCACGCAAAGGAATGAAAAAAACTGATTTATTATATAATAAAATCATTTCTTCTCCTACACTTGCCAAATTATCGAAAGGTGAAACTGTTACAACCGAAGTATTGAGCAATATATGTGAAGCTCTCAACTGCCAACCTGGTGACATTATGGAATACGTGCCAAACCAATCAGCTCCAAATTCTTTAATCTCACAGCATCACATAGATGAAAAAAATAGAATGCTCAACCAGCACACGGAAGAGCAATAATTTTCCTAATTAAAATATTCCTTCTGGCAGAGGCAGATAGTAGAGCCAAAGGATTAAATACCAATTCCAGCATGGAAATATCTTTCTTTAATTCTGATGAACAACGTGCAGAGTATATGAATGGCAATTAATATTGTTTAGCCTAGAAAGGAAGTGTTATTATGACACCAGCACTGGCACACGAGAAATTCTATACTATTGATGATATCTACAGCCTGCCGGAAGGCAGCAGGGCCGAACTGATTGACGGCCAGATATACTATATGGCACCGCCAACCAGAAACCACCAGGAAATACTATCATTTCTACATGCTGCCATTTACAACCACATCACCAAAAATAAGGGCAATTGTAAAGTATACCCCGCCCCCTTTGCCGTCTTTTTATTTGCAGATGATTCCAAATATTTGGAGCCGGACATATCTGTAATCTGTGATAAAAATAAGCTAAATGACCACGGTTGCAATGGCGCTCCAGACTGGCTTATCGAAATTGTATCGCCCAGCAGCCGTCCTATGGATTACTATACAAAATTATCCTTGTACCGTTCCGCCGGCGTAAGAGAATATTGGATTGTGGATCCCATGAAGCAAACCGTCTTGGTATATGATATGGAACATGATTCGGCTCCTGCCATATACTCCTTTGCTGACAGCATCAAAGCCAACATCTATGATGACTTATGGATTGATTTCCGGAAACTGAATCTATAACCCGGCAGCAGGCTCCCCCCCAAAAGAAAAGGCATGTGCTCTACTGCATATGCCTTTCAATCTGCCTATAAAGTTGTCCACCTGCTACTTTTTTATACAAAACGTCGTTCTATGTACTGACAGCCCACAAAATAGGATTATTCTTTCATCTGTTCTTCTAACCACTGCTCAAAATCACCTGCTGGATTGCATTTCAAATATGCTATTTTCATATTTTCATGAACTATTTTTGTATTGGGATGTTTTTTCCCAAGCCTAAACAGGCAAACTCTATATGCTTTAAGATAATTTGATAATGCCTCCTTATTGTTTCCCTGGCTCGCATACACTCCTGCCAGGTTGTTATAACTGATGGCGGTAGATGGATGTTCCTCTCCCAGCACCCTCTCACTTATCGCAAGGGCTTTCCCATACAGCGCCTCCGCTTTCCCATACTCTCCCTGCCTCGCATACACATATGCCAGGTTGTTATAACTGGCGGCGGTATCCGGATGTTCCTCTCCCAGCACCCTC
>CAJUNZ010000031.1:0-10817 GCA_910587755.1 uncultured Acetatifactor sp.
CTATGCTATATACAAATTTAAACATTTTCCTAATCGAGGATATCTCTTTCCTCACACCATTCAACAATTTCATCACATTCACCTCTAAATTTTCAAATAACTGTTGACAAATCTACCACATCCCTGCCCCTTGCTTTTCTCCCTGGCCTCCTTCTCCCAATGGGGTTCTTTTCTCCCAGCGGAAATAGTTTCTTCCCCATGGGAATGGTTTCTTCCCAATGAGAGTGGTTTCTTCCCAATGGGAATGATTTCTTCTCATTATTATACAGGATATTATAAGAATATACAAATACAATTTAGTTTTTCGATAATATGTCTTTCTCCTTCCTGATTCGTCAGCGCCGGCAGCATTTCCCTGTTGCGCAAAAAAAGCCAGCCCGCAAAATTTACGGACCGGCTAAACTATCAGAAAAATATAATTGTCACTTTGTCAGAAAATCTACAGAAACAGGCTTCCTACCTGGAAAACCACAGTGCTCACCAGCCATGCCAGAAACAGCTGGAAGGCCATCATGCCCAGGGTAAATTTCCAGGAACCGCTCTCCTTTTTCACCGTTGCCACCGTCGCCACACAGGGCACATACAAAAGGCAGAAGAGCATCAGGCAGTAGGCGTTTAAGGGGCCAAAAGAAGGATTGAGCAGGTGAATTTTCTCCACCACCGCCCCCATTCCCGCCTCCGAACCTGCCGCGCCAAAAAGTACCGCAAAGCTGCTCACCACCACCTCTTTGGCGGAGATCCCCGACAGCAGCGCCACGGCAATCTGCCACATCCCTAAGCCCGCCGGGGCAAGCACCGGCACAAGAAACCGCCCCAGCATCGCCCCAAAGCTTTCCGCAGGATCTTCCACCAGGCCGGTGATCCCGAAGTTCAGCACAAACCAGATGGCAATAGAAGCCAGAAAAATGGTGGTTCCAGCCTTGGACAGGTAGTCCTTGAGCTTGTTCCAGACATAAATGCGAATGGTTCTGGCGTTGGGCCTTTTGTACTCCGGCAGCTCAATCAGCAGGGAATCGTTGGCGCTGCCTTTTTCCAGACGATTCACTCCCAGAGCCACCAGGATCGCAATGACCATTCCCACCACATACATGGAAAAGGCCACCAGCGCCGACGACTCCGGAAAAAAGATCTGGGAAAAGAGCACATAGATGGGCAGCCTGGCGGAGCAGGACATAAAAGGAGTCACCAGCATGGTCTTTCGTCTGTCCCGCTGGGTCTCTAAGGCTCTGCTTGCCATAATGGCGGGCACCGTGCAGCCAAAGCCAAGGATCATGGGAAGAAACGCCTTGCCCGAAAGCCCCACCTTTCCCATGACTGAATCCATCACATAGGCCACCCGGGCCATGTACCCGCTGTCCTCCAGAAGCGCCAGGGCCAGGAAAAGGATGAAGATATTGGGGATAAATGTCAGAATTCCTCCCACCCCCGCAATGATCCCCTCCACAATCAGGGAGTTCAGCCACCCTGCCGCCCCCATGCCCTCCAAAAGCCCGGCGGCGGCATCTGACACCATGTCAAGCCCTGACTCGAACACCCCTTTCAGGGCATCCCCCACCGTAAATGTGAGGAAGAAAACCAGACACATAACCAGTAGAAACATGGGAATCCCCCACAGAGGATGGGTCAGCAGGCTGTCGATCCTGTCTGTAGAAGCGGCCTTTTTCTTCTTATAAAATAGGATCTCTCCCATCACCTTCTCAATATGGGCATACTTGCACTGGATAATCTCCTTCTCGTAACTACGGTCCACCACATGAGCCACCGAGATAGGATGTTCCTGCTTTACCTCCTCATCGTCCTCCAGAAGCTTGATGGCGTGCCATCGGGCGGAGGAATGGCTGGGATAATGAACCTGCATCATAGCTGTCAGTTCGGTAATTTTTTCCTCGATCTCCTGGGGATAGTCCAGTATGTACTCCTCCATGCCCTCCTCACAGTGATGGATCACCCCATGGAGCAGAATGTCAAGGCCCGTTCGCCTGGCCGCCGACACCGGCACCACGGGAATGCCTCCCAGAAGCTCCGGCAGCCGGTGCATGTCGATCTCCATGCCCCGCTCCTCCACCACGTCCATCATGTTCAGCGCAAGCACCACCGGCTTTCCCAGTTCCAGAAGCTGCAGGGTCAGATACAGATTCCGCTCCAGGGAGGAGGCGTCCACCACATTGATGATTGCGTCAATCTCATCATCCATGGCGCACTGTCTTGTCACCTTCTCCTCAATCGTATAGCAGGTCAGGGAGTAGATGCCCGGAGTGTCCACCAGAGTGATGGAAGTGTCCTCATAGCTGGTCTCCCCCTCCACCCGCTCCACGGTGACTCCCGGCCAGTTGGCCACCTTCAGCCTGGAGCCCGTGAGAGCGTTGAACAGCGTGGTCTTTCCGCAGTTTGGGTTGCCGATGCACGCCACATTGATATGTCTCTTCTCACCGCCGCCCTGTCCCATCTTCCGCCTCCTTTTCTTCCCTCAGGGAGGTATTCCTCTGAATGTCCGTCTCCAGGGAGTCAGGTTCCAGGCTCACGTTCTCTTCTTTCCTGTTTCCCGTAACTCCTGCCTCCTGATTCCTGTTCTCCCTGCCGGTATTTTCCCCGGAATCCTCTTCCCGGGGGCTCACCTCAATGCTGGAGGAGATATGTTTTCCCAGCGCCAGCCGGGTACCCCTGACCCGAATGATCAGCGCCCCCCGCTTTTTTCTGTTCAGCACATTTACTATGGTTCCATCATTCAATCCCAGGGCCTGAAGCCGTCTGGTGATGGCAGGTTCCACATACAATCCCTCTATACAATAGCTGTTTCCTTTTTCAGCCTCGTAAAGTGTCATGATAAGACTTCCTCGCTCGTTAATTGTCACTGTCTGTCAGCCGTAATTATACCCCCACAGAGCCCAATAGTCAATGAAAGGATTTTTGGCAGCTTTTTGGAAAAAATATATAAAGAAGGTCTGTTCTTTAGCGCGGTTATGGTGTATAATGTTGGTATGAGCACAAACATACAATATACAGGAGGGTAATTATGGCAAAAGAAATGATTGCAATGCTTCTGGCCGGCGGGCAGGGTTCCCGTCTTTATGCACTGACAGAGAAGCTTGCAAAACCAGCAGTACCATTTGGCGGGAAATACCGCATCATCGACTTTCCCCTGTCCAACTGCGTCAACTCGGAGATTGACACGGTGGGTATCCTGACCCAGTATCAGCCCCTGGTGCTGAACGAATACATCGGCAACGGGCAGCCCTGGGATCTGGACAGACTTTACGGCGGCGTCCATGTGCTGCCCCCCTACCAGAAAGCCAGCGGTTCGGACTGGTACAAAGGTACTGCCAACGCGATCTACCAGAACATTTCCTTTATCGAGAGATATGACCCTCAGTATGTCATCATTCTTTCCGGCGACCAGATCTGCAAGCAGAATTACAGTGATTTCCTGAAGTTCCACAAGGAAAAAAATGCGGAGTTCAGCGTGGCCGTGATGGAAGTTCCCTGGGAGGAGGCTTCCCGCTTCGGGCTGATGGTGGCAGATGAGGACGACAGGATCACGGAATTCCAGGAAAAGCCCAAA
The DNA here is from genome assembly GCA_910587755.1 of uncultured Acetatifactor sp. Taxonomy (GTDB): domain Bacteria; phylum Bacillota; class Clostridia; order Lachnospirales; family Lachnospiraceae; genus Acetatifactor. Next base: position 3,560 of record CAJUNZ010000031.1, read on the forward strand.
GATCCTAAGTCCAACCTGGCTTCCATGGGTATCTACATATTCAACTGGGATATTTTGAAGAAATACCTGGAAGAGGACGAAGCGGATCCCGAGTCTGACAATGACTTTGGCAAGAACATTATTCCCAACCTGCTCAAGGACAACCGCAGGATGTATGCCCACCACTTCAGCGGCTACTGGAAAGATGTGGGAACCATTTCCTCCCTCTGGGAAGCGAACATGGAGATCCTGGATCCCGAGCACAGCGGCATCAACCTTTTTGACGAAGACTGGAAGATCTACAGCCGGAACAGTGGTATGACCGGCCACAAGATCAGCGACGGCGCAGTGGTGGAGAACTCCATGATCACAGACGGCTGCCGGATCAAGGGAACCGTGAAGCACTCCATTCTGTTTGCGGGCGTAAAGGTGGAAAAAGGCGCCGTACTGGAAGATGCTGTCGTCATGGGCGGCACTGTCATCAAGGCCGGAGCTGTGGTAAAGCACTGCATCGTGGCAGAAAATGTAACAATCGGAGAGAATGCCGTGGTAGGAGCCATGCCTGCAGGTGAAGAGAACGGCGTGGCCACAGTGGGCGCAGGCGTCGTTATCGGCAACAATGCCAAGGTGGGCCCCAACGCCATGGTAAAAAATAACGTAGAAGGCGGTGAAGAAGTATGGTAAATTCAAATACAAGTGCTCTGGGCATTATATTCCCCAACAGTTATGATACACTGGTTCCGGACCTGGTGAATGTGCGTTTGATGGCTTCCATCCCTTTTGCAAGCCGTTACCGCCTGATCGACTTCATTCTGTCCAGCATGACCCACTGCGGCATTGACAATATCTCTGTGCTGGTGAACAATAACTACCATTCACTGATGGACCACTTAGACTCCGGCCGGGAATGGGATCTGGTCCGCAAAAACGGCGGTCTCCATATCTTCCCTCCCTTTGCGGAGAAATCTGCAAAGCCCTACACCGGCAGAGTGACCGCCCTGGCCAATATTCTGGACTTCCTGCGGGATGAGAAGGAAAAATATGTGGTAATGACGGACACCAACGTGGTGGTGAATTTTGATTTCAGCGATATGATCCGGGCTCACATTGAGAGCGGCGCCGACGTAACCGTTGCCTACAATCAGCAGGAACTTCCGGAAGGCCTTATGAAATCCCTGTCCAACGACCAGGGTTACTACTACACCTTTGACATGGAAGATGGCAGAATCACCAAGATTTATGTAAATGCCAAGGATTCCGGCGTGCAGAATTTCTCCATGAACTTCTATGTGGTGGAGAGAGAGCTTCTGATTGACCTGGTGAACACAGCTTTTGTGCGGGGACAGGAATTCTTCGAGCGGGATGTGCTTCTGCCCAGGCTGAACAAGCTGAATGTGCGCGGCTACAAATATGACGGTTATGTTGCGCGTATCTGCGATATGAAGAGCTATTTCGATGAGAATATGAAGCTGTTGGATGAGTACAATCTGGACGCCCTCTTCTCCGGCTCCCAGATCTACACCAAGATCCGTGACGACAATCCCACCAGATACATTGAGGGTGCAAAGGCCAGGAATGTCATGGTTGCCGATGGCTGCGTCATTGAAGGAGATGTAGAAGACAGCGTTCTGTTCCGTGGCGTGAAGGTGGCAAAGGGCGCCAAAGTCAAGAACTGCATCCTTATGCAGGATTCCGTGGTGGAGGCAGGTGCAAATATCGAATACCTCATCATGGACAAAAATGTGACCATCACAGCCGGGAAAGAGATGAAGGGAACCGGCAGCTTCCCCGTCTACATTGACAAATTCCAGGTAGTCTAATATAAAATAACATATCTAATAAACCTCCGTTCCCGGAATCTGATTCAGGGGCGGAGGTTTTTCTTTGAGATGCATAATCGGATGGAACTTCATCCATACTAGGTATTGGATGGAGGAACGATAAAATGAAGAAAAAAACATTAGCAGCATTTACACTTGCGGCAGCGGTGGCAGCGGTCCCCCTCTGTGGGGAGGCTCCCTTGTCCGCAGCAGCCGGCATACTGGAAAATGACAGCATCCTGGGAGCAGGCGCCATTGTGCCCACCATGGCGGTTGCCGTCAATGGCTACCACGATCCCTTTGAAGTGGACTGGGAAGCCATAAAGCAGGCCATCGCCGCAACGGGTGAGGAAGCCCGCAACGTGGATGTACTCACTGGCCGGACAAGTTCCATTCCCCGGGATGTCCTGGCGAGCATGGCGGGAAAAAATGTCACCCTGGCGCTGCAGACCGGCAACGGGCTGGCCTTCAGCTTTTCCGGCAGGGATGTGAACAATGTGGACGCCCAGGCAAATTTTGATCTGCTGCCCTCGGGCATCCCGGAGGCCGCCAAGCAGCACATCCTTTCAGGTACTCTGGGAAGCTATGAGTTCCATGTGGGCGGCTTTCCCTTCCACCTGAATGTGCATCTGAACTTTGGGGAAGAAGGAGCCGGAAAAACCGCCGCGCTCTACCGCTACGATGAAGTCACAAACACACTGCGGTTTGAGGGTACCTGCCATATAAACAGCGCCGGACAGGTAATGTTTGAGATGAAGCAGACGGGCATTTACCTGGCTGTGTCTCTGGAACAGCCTGCCACCCACACTGTGATGGGCGGAGATACGCTCAGCCGCATTGCCGCCAGGTACGGCACCTCGGTGAAAGCCCTGAAAGCGGCCAATCCTCAGCTCAAAAATCCTGATCTGATCCGACCGGGACAGTCAATCCGCCTGTATTAATTATTATCTGTCATCAACCCGGCTCACAGGCTGCTGTTTCTCAATTTCCAAAGCACCCTTGAGAGCCGGGAAAATCAGACGCAGGCAAAGATACAATGCCTCCCCTGCGGCATGCGGGGGAGGCATTGATTTTTCAGTCCAGCCTGAGAAAGAGGTATGACATTACAAAGCCTTTTTCTTCCATCTTCCCGCCTTATAGAAAACAAACGTAACCACCGCACCCAGGACCCAGGATACCAACAGGGAAATCCACAGGCTCTCATACCGTCCCTGGGGCAGTTCCGGCGTCCTGGTAAGATAGACCAGTCCATAGGCCAGAGGTACCCGCACCGCCACCGTGGTGAGAAGAGAAATCCACATGGGCGTGACAGTGTCGCCGGCCCCCCGCATGATGCCTGAAAGGCTCTGCGTCACGGCCATAGCGATATACCCCACTGCAAGAATCTTCATCATATCTGCGCTGAGCCTGGCCAGTTCCTGTGTGTTCGTAAAAATTCCCATCAGGTAAGGGCCAAACAGCAGAATCAGTCCTGTAATGGCCGCGGAAGTCCCTGCGGCGATAAAAGTTCCCTGTTTTGCCCCCTGCTTTACCCTGTCATGTTGCTTTGCCCCCACATTCTGCCCTGCGTAGGTGGTCATGGCAGTGCCGAAAGAAAAATTCGGCATCATGGCAAAACCGTCCACCCTCATAATAATCACATTGGCAGCGATGATCATCTCTCCAAAACTGTTGGTCAGAGACTGGACCACCACCATAGCCAGGGAGAAAATGGCCTGGGTCAGACCGGAGGGCAGCCCCAGGCGGATAACCGTCCGGATGTTCTCTCTGTCAGGCTTCAGATAACGGGTTTCCATGTCAAAATATTCCGTCATTTTCCGCAGCTTCATCAGGCACAGCACAGCGGAGACCATCTGGGCAATCACCGTAGCCAGAGCCACTCCGCCCACTTCCATCCCCAGGCCCGCCACAAACCATACATCCAGTATGATATTCAGCACAGTGGCCACCAGAAGGTACACCAGCGCGGACAGCGAATCCCCCAGTCCCCTGAGAATGCCACAGAGAATATTGTAATAGGCGAGCCCCACAATTCCCCACAGAAGAATCATCAGGTAGGAAGTACACCAGTCCATAATGTTTTCAGGCGTATCCAAAGCCTCCAGAAGGGGACGGATTGCCAGTGTCCCCACCACCATCAGCAGAAGGGATGCCGCTGCGGTAAGGGTGAGGGTGCTGCCTATGGTCTTGGAAAGATTTTCTCTGTCCCGGGAGCCGTAATACTGCGAGACCATAATGCCCGCTCCCATGGAAATACCCACAAACAGAACCAACAGCAGGTTGAACACAGGACCGGCGCTTCCCACAGCAGCCAGAGCGCTGTCCCCCACATACTTTCCCACCACAATGCTGTCTACGGTATTGTACAGCTGCTGTGCAATATTTCCCAAAAGCATGGGAACCGTAAAGATCAGAATCTTTTCCCAGGGCCGGCCCTGGGTCATGTCCACCTGTCCAAACAGACGGGTCAGTTTCTCCAACATATTCTTACCACCTTTTCTTTTCGTAATACTGCCATTTTAGACTATCCCCGTTAAATGTACAAGCAAAAAAATTTCATTTTTTTGAAAAAAACACTGGAAATTTCAAACGGGTTGTGCTATAATAAATTTAGTTGGTACGGAAAATGCCAATGTTAGTATTATTTTTGCAGATATAGTATATTGGTAGTACATCAGCTTCCCAAGCTGAGGGGGCGGGTTCGATTCCCGTTATCTGCTTTTAACATCTGTGGTTCCTATTTTATGTTATGTCACATGGAAATGGTCAGACTTTTGTCTGGCTGTTTTTGTTTTCCGCATTTTTCTCCCTTCTCTCTTTTTCCATCCCCTTTTCCCCGTAATAAAGCCAGGCAGATTCCTCCGCCTGGCTTGTACACCTTTACAGATCCTTATGCTATTTTGCTCTTTGCAAGCTCTGCCAGAGTCTTAAACCCTTCTGCATCGTTGACCGCCATCTCTGCAAGCATCTTCCTGTTGATATCGACCCCCGCTGTCTTCAGGCCGAACATAAACCTGCTGTATGACAGACCGTTAAGCCTTGCAGCCGCATTGATACGGGCAATCCAGAGCTGTCTGAACTGACGCTTCCTCTCCTTACGTCCCACGTAGGCAGAAGCCAGAGCTCTCATAACGGACTGCTTCGCGATCCTGTACTGTTTGCTCCTTGCGCCCCTGTAGCCCTTTGCAAGCTTCAACACTCTTTTATGCTTTTTCTTGGCATTCATGCCACCTTTAATCCTTGCCATCTCTCACTTCCTCCTTACCTGCCTTATAAATAGGGCAAAATCTTCTTCATATTCTTTACATTTGTTGCGTCGGTAATAGCAGGCTTTCTCAGATTACGCTTTGTCTTGGCAGACTTCTTGGTCAGGATGTGGCGCCTGTAAGCCTTATTCCTCTTCAGCTTACCCGTTCCCGTCACTTTAAAACGCTTTGCAGCTGATCTGTTTGTCTTCATTTTAGGCATAACATTTTCCTCCTATACTATCATTAATCTATTTTAACCTCCGCGACAAAGGAACCGCAATTCCTAACGCTTTTCAGTTAAAAACATCGTCATGCTTCGGCCTTCTACCTTGGCATTCTTTTCCACCACTGCGACGTCAGAAAGACTTTTAGCAAAATCATCCAGAATATGCCTGCTGTTATTCATATGTGCCATCTCACGGCCCCGAAAACGGAGTGTTATCTTTACCTTGTCTCCCTTTGTGAGGAATTTCCTCGCCGCGCTTATCTTTGTGTTCAAATCATTGGTGTCAATGTTCGGTGTCAGCCGGATCTCCTTTACCTCGGTCGTCCTCTGCTTCTTCCTGGCTTCCTTCTCTTTTCTGACCTGCTCATACTTGTACTTGCCGTAATCGACAATCTTACACACAGGAGGTTTTGCCGTGGGGGCAATCTTTACCAGGTCAAGCCCTGCCTCCTCCGCCATCCTCATGGCCTCCCTTGTGGGCATAATGCCAAGCTGTGCGCCATCCTCCCCAACCAGACGAATCTCCCTGTCCCTAATCTGCTCGTTAATCATTAAATCGCTAATGGTCTTATACCTCCATAAGAAAAGTGGATAGCATAACTATCCACTCTGAAATCCCTGACATACATGCACAGAAAAACCTGCCCATGGTCAAAATATCAAACGCTTACCAGCCCTGTCGCCGTAAGGTGAGAGTGGATACTCTGCTTGCTGCTGCGTCCATCAAACGCACTCTTAAACCATACCACAATTTTCCGGTTCTGTCAACACTCTTCTTCAAAAAATCGCAGGCATAATACCCTTCACGCCTTTCTTATAACAGCACCGACTCATCTTTCTCATAGTCAAACACACAGCGTTCAAACGCATTGATCACATGCGTGTCCAGATATCTGTCATACCTTTTGTGCTTTCTTCCGTAGGACATATGCACATGTCCGTGAAGAAAAAATTTGGGCTTATATTTTTCCAGAAGCGTCCGGAAAGCCTGAAAACCCTGGTGGGGCAGATCTCTGCCGTCGTTGAGCTGATAGGCCGGCGCATGGGATACCAGGATGTCAAACCCTCTGTTTCTCAGCAGTTTCAGCCAGAGCTTCGCCACCCTCTGCTTCATCTGCCTCTCTGTGTACTGGTGAGGCCCCGGCTTATAGCGCATGGATCCGCCCAGACCCAGAATCCGGACTCCCTTATGGACATAGATTTTGTCCTCAATGCAGATACACCCCTCCGGAGGCACTTGATCGTACTTCCCGTCGTGATTTCCATGCACATACAGCACCGGAACCGTGGTAAAAGTTGCCAGAAAAGAAAGGTAGCGCGGATCAAGATCACCGCAGGAAATGATCAGATCAATCCCCTCCAGCTTACTCTTGTCGAAGTAATCCCACAATGCTTTCGACTCTTCATCCGCAACTGCCAGTATCTTCATACAGAACTTAACCTTCCTCTTTCTTGACTCCCTGCTGCTTGATAACGGGGGCGGCCTCTTCGGTAAGCTCCACCGCCTGGGGAATGGTACCCACCACATTCTCCGCCAGCCAGTCCATGGTCATAATCTCCTCCGGCAGCAGGCACCTCTCCGCAGTGTCCTGCACCACGCCGGCCTGAGAATACAAGATCCCGGAAAAGGGATTAAACTCCCCGGATGTAATAGTAGCCTTCAAAAGCTCCACCAGACGCTTTGTGCCGATGGGCAGGTTTCGGGAACAGATCACATCAATAACTCCCGCCGACATTCCCCACCAGTAGTTGATGGCCTTGGCCGAATTGTCATCATGCTTCCAGCCTCCGTCCATAATAGTTCTGATAAGCTGCTCATAGAACTTGCCCCAGTGGCTCAGGGGCATGGCCAGGTTCCTTGGATTGCCATTCTCCATGTGATAAATCCCAAAAAAGCGTGATGCCTCCTCCGGAATCACAATATCCCTGCCTGAGACACAGGCAGAGCCCGTCTCCCTGATCCTCTCCGCAATATCCACCTCTTT
>CAJUNZ010000031.1:10827-28385 GCA_910587755.1 uncultured Acetatifactor sp.
GACCACTCCAGGAACACCTTCACCCTGGGATTAATCATCTTCGCTCCCAGCGCAAAAGCGTTAATATTGGCAATGGTGCCGAAAATAGGATAATCTGCAATATATGTCAGTTTTCCATTCTCCGCCATGGCCCCGGCAATGGCTCCCATGAGGAATTTTGCCTCATGCATCCTGGAATAGTATGTGCGGATGTAGCGATGGGACGTATTCAGGGAACAGTTGAGTATCTTCACCTCCGGATTCTCAATGGCTGCCTTCACACTGGCCTGCACCAGGGGCGGCGTGGTGGTAAAGATCAGGTTACAGCCTGACTCTATGGCCTGATCTATCAGCTCGGCCGCGTTCTCTTTTGTGGCATTTTCATAGCATGACGTGCTGACCTCGTCGGAGAAAGTCTGCTCCAGATACAGCCTTCCCAGCTCATGGGCATAGGTCCAGGCAGAGGTTCCCGGCGTCTTCTCATAGAGAAAGGCGATTTTCTGCTTCGGTGAGCTCATGGGAAGCAGCATACTGAAAAGAGGCTTCTTCTCCTGGCTGGGTTTCATCTTCAGCTCAATGTCATCCTCCTCCTGGAGCAGTTCAAATTCCTCCCAGCTCTTTGTAATCAGGTCCTTCATCTCGTTGGTGGTCATCTCATCCACGGCGTTATATCCATGGACCGTGACAAAGGCCAGAAAAGCATCCCCAGGTGTGATTTTAAGCCGGCTTCCTCCCTTGGCCCTGTACTCCGAGGTAAAACGGGTGTACATTGTGCTGAAGCGCAGCAGATCGTCCTCTGTCCACTTCTCCCCCGGCTCTTTTTCCACCGCCTCCTGGAGCTTTAAAAAACTCCCCTCCTGGGAAAACCAGATGTAGTTGATGGGAGCCCACTGGTAAAATTCCATAAATTCATAATAGATTTTGTTTTCCTTTTCCTCCGTGCGGGCCGGAACAATGCGCGTGACATTTCCCGGAATGGAGACTGCACCGAAATACTTTAAGATGCTGACACGCTTGTTCCCCTCCTCCACGTAGAATCTGTTCATATATTCATATGCCTTGATGGGATCCCGGATCCCCTCCTCCAGATGGGTGGTGCTCAGCCTGGCCCATTTGGAGGCAAATTCTGTATTTTCCAGAAGAATGGGCATAAAGTTGCCTGCAAAAGAATTGCTTCTGGCCACATTCTTTGTCCCCACAATCTGATCCACCGGAATCTGAACAATGCCCAGGGGCACTTCATGGTAGGTCCCCCGCTCCGGCATAATGTCGTCCAGCACCTGCAGAGTCGGTTTCTCCCCCCGCAGCATCCTGGTCTGATAGTCCTTTTTTCCCAATTTATATGCTTTTAAATAATCTTCTTTCGCCATTAACACCCTCCTGTCCTGCCCGCTGTCGGATCTGAGAATCTGTAACAGTTCAGACACGGCGCCAAACTGAACTGTTACGAAAATTTATCCCTTCAGCCCTCTGGCCTGTCTGTCCATATCCTCCACCACAATGTCATAGATCTCTCCCAGAGATGCACAGTACTCCAGCACTTTCCACGGTTCGTTTGTATGGTAATGAATTTTTATCAGTTCATCATCTCCAACTGCCAGCAGACAGTCTCCCTTAAAATTCTCCGTAAAATACTCACTGACCGCATCCTCATCAAGATCATGACCTTCTATCAGCAGCTGCGTGTCATATCTGAATTCCAACATTCCTGTTCCCTCCATAAATCTGATATCAGTCACTACAATATCACATTTCCCCTCCGATGTAAACTGTGCAATTGTCCAAAAGTTTCCAACATATTTTCATTCCACAGGGCCATACTAAGACCAAGATAAGTTGCAGCGAAACACTTACTCTTGATGATCAGGATAAGTGCACGCGGCACTTATCTTGAAGATAGAGTAAAAGAAACAACAAAACACTTAGGAGGTGAAAGAAATGTCCGATAGCAGAAGCAATAGAGTAGAAGTGCCTGAGGCAAAGGCAGCCATGGACCGTTTTAAGACAGAGGTTGCATCCGAGCTTGGGGTAAACCTGAAGGAAGGCTACAACGGAGACCTGACTTCCCGTGAGGCTGGATCCATCGGCGGCGAGATGGTACGTCGTATGATCAAGAAGCAGGAAGAGCAGATGAAATAAGCTGATGCCGAAAAAACTGTAATTGGGCACTGCCCAATCGTGGAAGCCCGGGATACTGTCACACAGTTCCCGGGCTTTCTGCGTTTTTACTCACCCGCCAAATACAGCCCGGTAATCTTCCTGAAACTTTGTGATTCCGGCATCTGTCAGAGGATGTTTTACCATCTGCTCAATGACACCATAGGGCACGGTAGCGATGTCCGCCCCTGCCAGGGCACAGTCCGTCACATGGACAGGATTGCGGACACTTGCAGCGATGATTTCGGTTTCCAGATCCGTCAGAGCAAAGATATCGGAGATCTCTCTGATCAGATCCACACCCCTCTGGCTGATGTCATCCAGACGGCCCAGGAAGGGAGACACATAGGCAGCCCCCGCCCGGGCGGCCAGAAGAGCCTGATTAGCTGTGAAAATCAAGGTCATGTTCACCTTGATCCCCTCCTCCGACAGTGCCTTGCAGGCCTTCAAGCCCTCCACGGTCATGGGAATCTTCACCACCATGTTGGGATGAATCCGGGCAATCTCCCTGCCCTCCGCAATCATGCCCTCCGCATCCGTTGTGGTGGCTTTCACTTCTCCGCTGATGGGCCCGTCCACAATGGAGGCAATCTGAGCAATCACATCCTCAAACACCCTGCCCTCCTTGGCAATCAGGGAAGGATTTGTGGTGACTCCACAGATGACTCCCATATCGTTGGCCTTCCTGATGTCCTCCACCTTCGCGGTATCAATAAAAAAACGCATGGCAAACTCCTTTCTACTGTTCGTACACGCTTTCTGTCACGCCGCGGGCAATTACTCTCTTCACCCCCGCAGGCTGAATACAGTATAACCGAAGTGCAGTAAAACATCAAGGCCTTCCTTACCTGTTTTGCCATCTCTTTTCCACCCCTATCCTCCTGCTCTTCTCTGTTTTCAGTTTTTCCCCGGAAACTTCAGGTCTTTCGGCAGAAAACATTCCATCTTCGTATTCCTGACAACAGAAGCAGCGTCCCAAGAACGGCGCACGCCACCCAGGCCAGAACCACCTGCAGCCACCCTGTATTTTCCGCCACTGCTCCGAAACTGCTGGCGGAAAATGAGCTGCCCACATAGGTGGCGGCATTCAGAATGCCTGAGACTGCGGCCACATTCCCCAGCCTTGCAAAATGCCCCGGAACCCTGCTGATCAGCATCAGGTTCACGCCGTACATACAGCCCGTGATCAGCGTCATCATGCTGATGCACACCGCCGGACTGACATTGTAGAAGACCAGAAGCACCGCTCCACCCAGAGCCCCTGTTCCAAACAGGACGGTTCCTGTCACCAGCTCGCTCCGAAGGCGCTGCAGAAGCCAGGAGGCCACCAGCGTACTGAACACACTGCAGATGGGCAGAGCAACCGCCGTGAGAATGGATCCGGAAGAACTCATGCCAAACACCTCTGACATATATGTAGGCATCCAGGTGATAATGCCGTCCCTGAGTATTCCGTGCAGTGCAATGGCCAGAAGAATGGGCACCATGGGCGCTCCTCCGAAAAAGCCCCCGGAACGGGCTTTGCCGTCCCCGCCGTTTCCGGCCTCCTCTCCTTTCTCCGTCCCCTCCGGCTTCCTTCCGCACTCCAGCTTCCCTGTCAGAGCAATCCATACAAAGGAAGCCGCCGCCCCCAGAAAAGCCGCCAGGAAAAATACCGTCTTCCACCCTGAAAAGCGAATGCACAGGGGAACACACAGGTAGATCAGAATCGTAGCAGCCGCTGAAGCCATAGACACCAGCACACAGCTGCGGCGGTACCACGCCTCGTCCATGGACTGTGCCATAATCCTCACCATAGGAGGCCAGAGCATGGACTGAAAAAAGCCGTTCATGCACCATACCAGAGTCACCGCCTCCATCCAGGGCAGCCAGGCAGCCAGGATATTGCAGACAGACGAGCCCAGAAGCCCTGCAAAAATCATTCTCTGGGGCCTGCAGCGATCCCCCAGAAAGCCGCAGAGGAGCTGCCCCACCCCGTAACTGGCAAAACATGCCGTCACCGGCAGTCCCACCACATCCTTCCCCACCTGCAGGCTCTTCTGAATCTCCACCATACAGGCGGCATAGTCCAGCCGGGTCAGATAACTCATAAAATACGCCATACAGCACAGCAGGCACAGTCTCCTCATATGCCCCTGCTCCAGTGTTCCTGCTTTCATACCAGGCTTCTCCCCTTCCATTCCCTGTCCGCCGGGACACCCATGAGCGTCAACAATACTTTTCTGTTCATTTTCTTCTCCCTCGTTTACTTTTTTACAAGATTCACACCTGCCCTGCGGTAGGTCTCCAGCATTTCATCCGAAAGTCCCCCGTCGGTGATGCACAGATATCCCGGTTCCATGCTGCATATCTTCATGGGAGCGCAGGTCTCAAATTTAGAACTGTCCACAAGCAGATATACCTGTTCGGCTATCTCCAGAAACGCTCTCTGTACGGCAATCAGCTCCTGCATATGGTCGCTGACTCCGAAATCCAGAGAAATAGCCGCAGGCGCCACAAAGCATTTCGCCACATGGAGCTGGCGCACTGTGTCCAGTGTCAGATGCCCGCAGAAACAGCCTTCCCCGGGCAGATAAACCCCTCCCGCCAGAATTATGCGTATGTTCTCCCGCCCTGCCAGGATTTTGACCACCTCCAGAGAATGAGTCAATATGGTCAGTTCCCGGAACCGTTCCCCCAGCAGCGCTGCCAGTTCATAGGTGGTGCTGCCTGCATCCAGGGCAATAAAATCCCCCTCCTGAATATAGGAACAGGCCGTCAGAGCCAGGTTCCGCTTTTGAGACTGGTGCAGGACGGATCTCTGGGAAAGGTTCGCATAGCCTGACTGCTTTCCTGCCGCCGCTATGGCTCCCCCATGCACACGCTTTAACACCCCCTGCCGCTCCAGACTCTCCAGGTCCCGCCGAATCGTCTCCAGTGAGACCTGAAACAGTTCCGTGAGCTCCGAAGTGGTAAGCGAAGGGCGCTTTTTCAGCATTTCTATAATTCTTGTCTTCCTCTCATCTGCAAACATTTTCCGCCCCCCTAAAGCACCATCTCCGTCACACTCTCGCCAAAATCCACACATACACACTTATTTCAAAATATTTGCAACCTTTTCCACATATATACCACATCCCTCCCTGGCTGTCAAGAGGCCCCTGAAGTATTTTTCCATAGAAATTGACCGAAACGTAACAGTTACAGCCCGGTTCCCCATTCCTTGCGGCAGAATACACAGGGCTCATACACGGACTTCCTGCACAACAGTCCTATCCGGGATCCCCCTTTATTCTTATCCCTATTCTTATCCTCTTTTTCCATCAATGGCCTCAGCGCCCCCATAACTTCCTCCATATTCGGAAACCTATCCTCTGCCTGTCTCCGGGTACAGTCCTCCAAAACCCGGAGAAGCCTTTTCCCGCCTCCTGTCCCAAGCATTGCCTTCAGAGTCTGTCCCAGCGCATACACATCGCAGGCCGGCGTCAGCTTTTTCTCTTTCTGCGTCTGTTCTGCCGCCTCTGCGCCAGAGACACCGTACAAAGGCAGAACCCCCTGTCTGGACAGCGGCTCCGGCAACGGCCCTGCCAGCTGCTCCGGAGCCGCAAAGCCCGGAGAACCTGCCCTGGAACACGCTGCCTCTCTCACCCCGCAGACACATCCAAAGTCCACAAGTCCCACCCTGCCATCCTGCCTGATGACAATGTTGGCAGGCTTCACATCCCGAAACAGCAGCCCTTCCCTGTGAAGGCAGCAAAGTCCCTCCGCCAGTTCCATGCCCACACGCACAGTCTGCCCCGGTGAAAATCTTCCCCGTCTTATGAGGGCATCTTCCAGGCTGCTTCCAGGCAGATATTCCATCAGAAGAAACGAAAATCCTGCCTCCTGCCACAGGCCACAGTACTGGGGAAAAAGAGGATGATGGGCCCTGGCCATCATTCCGGCCTCCCTTTTGGCCAGGGAGACATTCTTCCCCACCTTGCAGGCATACCTTTCCCCGGAGACCCGGCTCTCCACAAGATATACCCTGGAAAAAGCTCCCTCCCCTAACAGCCTTCTGCAGGCATAACCTCTCTCCTCCAGAACTTCCCTCTCCACCCTGACGGCAGTTTCCTCCTGATTCATGCCTCCCATGCGGCTCCTCCCCTCAAGACTCACACCTTCTATGGCACTCCTTTCCCAAGCTTCATGACCCCCATGCGGGTCCTTCAACAGTTCGGATAAAAACTGCCCCCATACCAACACCCCCCTTTCTTTCCCCTTCCCTGCAAAGTTCTCTCAGATGCCTGTCCATCTGCTCCTGGGAGACTACCTCACGCACTGACAGGATCTCCCCCATCATTGTCTCACTGACACAATCACAGAGAGAGTCCGTGGCAAGCAAAAGCCCCACATCCGGCTCCAGAAAAAATTTCTCCATGTACCACCCTTCACGGCAATCAAAGCCAGAACCGGCGGATATGGCACACAGACGCCTGGCATGCCCCTGGCCAAAAGCAGTGTTCAGCAGATAAATCCGGCAGCCTTCCCCGCAGAACATCAGACATTCCTCCCCAAGGCAGAAAATTCCCCCAACTCCTCCCTTCCGCCCCCCTGTCCTGAGAGCCTTCTCCGCCACTTTGCGCATTTCTCTCTCCAGGACATTCATCCCTCTTTTCTTCAAGCGGATGATTTTTCTCAAGTCCAGTCCCTGAAACCACTCCAGAAACTGCCTGGCCCCATCCTCCTCATTTTCCTGCTCTCCGCAGACACAGGCAAACAACACCTGTGTACTTCCACACTGATATTGCTGCAGCAGCAGAGAAACCGCACAATCCCCCTGCTGCCTGCAGCAAGCCGACAAAAAATCCATAAAAACTGCATTCCTTTCTAAATCCACAAAAAAGAAAACCACAAAAGGCTAACAATCGAATAGAAAAATTTCTGGCGATACGCCGGATCTGAGCGGCCTGAAACGAACCGGGCCCTCTCTGGATAGAGCAGAAATAATTTAGAAAAATTTCTCTTACAAGACATTATATCAGATAATTTTATCCTGTGCAATATCAAAAACAAAAAATTTTTGAAGAAAAATTTCCCTTGTAAAATGCCCATAAGGACAAAAACAAGGGAAAATACTATAATCGCGGTCACATATCACTTACTTCATAAAAATATTTACCAGGTCGTTGAAAAACACCACCACCATCAGGACCATAAAAAACATCAATCCCACAAAGTGAACCATGCCCTCTTTCTCAGGCGGGATGGGTTTGCCCCGGAGCACTTCCAAAAACAAGAACACAAGCCTTCCCCCGTCCAGAGCCGGTATCGGCAGGAGATTCAGAATCCCCAGGTTCACCGACAGCATCAGAACAATGTTCATCATACTCACTGCCACGCTCTGCCATCCGTAATCCTTGGCGGTGTCGTAGGTCTTGCCCACCACGTTCACGGCAATGCCCACAGGGCCGGCCACATCCTCCCTGGAAACCCTTCCCCTGACGAGCATCCCCAGGCTCTTGTAAGTGGCCTTCACGGAATAGCGCATCTCGTACCAGGCATATTTCAGCGTTTCAAACCCACTGGGCTCCACAAAATCCGCGTTCATCACCCCCAGAAGGTATATTCCCGAAGCCTCATCATACTGAGGAGTGAGAACAGTTTCATATTTTTGTCCCCCCCGCTCATAGACCACTTCCAGATCGCCGCCCCGGTAGGTGGTCTGCATATACAGGGAAATCTCCTGGTAAAGCCGGATCTTTTCCCCGTTCAGGGACAAAATCCTGTCCCCGTCCTGAAGCCCGGCCGCCTCCGCACCGCCTCCCTCGGACACCTCTGTTGCCACCGGGTCACGGATTGCAATGGTTCCCGTCATGTTTACCATAAGGAACGCCACAATAAATGCAAGGATAAAATTGAAAATGGGCCCTGCAGCCACCGTGGAGATTCTGCCCCAGACATTGGCCTCCAGAAAAGAACCTCCCACGGCCTCCTCCTTTGCCCCCGGGTTCTCCTCCGCTTCCTTTGTCTCCAGCCCATCCTCCCCCTCGAACATACAGGCGCCGCCGATGGGAAAAAGCTTCAGGGAATATTTTGTGCCCCCCTTCCTAAACGAGACCAGACTGGGACCCATACCCACGGCAAACTCCACCACATGTATTCCGTTGGCCTTGGCCAGCAGAAAATGGCCGAACTCGTGGGCTATCACCACCACGCCAAAAATGACGATAAATAATATCAAAGTCATCATCAATGCTATAATCCTTCCTAAAATATTGGCGGAACGCCGGCACTGCTCAGGATCTAAAACGCTCCATACCTTTCATAACACTCTCCCGGCTCTCCCGCTCCGCCTCCAGGATCTCCTCCACTCCAGGACAGGAAACAATTCTGTGCCGCTCCATGGCCTCTCCGATCAGCTCCGGAATTCCCAGGAAAGGAATACTGCCTTCCAGAAACAGGGCCACCGCTTTCTCATTGGCCGCATTGTAAACTGTGGGCAGGCTTCCCCCCGCCCGGGCGGCTGCAAAAGCAAGAGAAAGTCCCTGAAATGTTTCCGGATCCGGCTTCTCGAAAGTGAGCTGTCCCAGTGAAAACAAGTCCACCCGCTCCCCTTCCATGGGCCTTCTGTCAGGATAGAACAGCGCATACTGAATGGGCAGTTTCATGTCCGGCATGCCCATCTGGGCCATAATAGCGCCGTCCGCATACTGCACCGCAGAGTGAAGAATGCTCTGGGGATGAACCACCACTTCAATCCTCTCAAGCCCCACCCCAAAAAGCCACTTTGCCTCCATAACTTCCAGCCCCTTGTTCACAAGGGTGGCAGAGTCAATGGTGATCTTAGGCCCCATGGTCCAGTTGGGATGACGCAGCGCATCCTCCGGCCGCACCTGCTCCAGCTGCTGTCTGCTTCTTCCCCGGAAAGGCCCCCCTGAAGCCGTCAGCAGAATCTTCTCGATCCTCTCCCCAGGCTCACCGTTCAGGGACTGAAAAATGGCGCTGTGTTCGCTGTCCACAGGCAGTATGGACACGCCGCACTCCTCCGCCAGGGGCATAATGATATGCCCCGCACACACCAGGGTCTCCTTGTTGGCAAGGGCAATGTTTTTACCCGCCCGGATGGCGGCTATCGTGGGCCTGATACCAATCATGCCCACTATGGCAGTGACCAATACCTGGCTTTCCGGAAATTCCGCAATCTCCAGAAGGCCCTCCATGCCCCATATCACCCGCACGTTCAAGTCCGACACCCTCTCCCGCAGGTCAGCCGCCGCCTCCTGGGTCCACATGGCCGCCACCGAGGGAGAAAACTCCCGGATCTGTTCTTCCATTTTTTTAACATTGGTTCCTGCCGCCAGAGCCACTACCTGCAGATCCTTCTGCCCCCGGACCACTTCCAGTGTCTGAGTTCCGATGGAACCTGTGGAGCCCAGTATTGCTATCTTTTTCATCCCTCATTCCTCATTCCTGTATCCTGGAACGCTCTGCTTTTGATCGCAAAAAAGCAGCTCCACCCCCTACTGCAGCATCAGCAGGGCCAGCATATAGGTCATGGGCGCGGTGACGATCATGCTGTCAAATCTGTCCA
Source organism: uncultured Acetatifactor sp. (assembly GCA_910587755.1). Taxonomy (GTDB): domain Bacteria; phylum Bacillota; class Clostridia; order Lachnospirales; family Lachnospiraceae; genus Acetatifactor. Next base: position 20,516 of record CAJUNZ010000031.1, read on the forward strand.
TAATGCCCCCATGGCCAGGAATCAATTTTCCATAATCTTTGATACCGTTATCCCGCTTTATCCCCGACGCCGCCAGGTCCCCGGCCATACTCATAACGGCCCCTGCGCCGCAGATCAGCATAGCCGCCCAGGCTGTCCCCAGACCCGCCTCCGGAAAAGCCTTTCCCACAAAGAAAAAACCGTACAGCCACCCTATGAGTCCTGCCCCCAGAACGCCCCCGATACAGCCTTCCAGGGACTTTTTCGGGCTCAGCACAGGAAATATCTTCTTCTTTCCCAGAAGTTTTCCCACCACATAAGCACAGGTATCGCAGCCCCAGGAACTGATCAAAATCATCCACACTGTGTAAATGCCCTGGGGTGACATTCTGGTCTGGTATACAAAGGACAGAAGCACCGGAGCGTAGAGAAAGGAAAACACCACCGCTGCCGCCTGGGCCCCATGGTACCTGGGAAAAGCAGCCACATAGGCGAACATTACCGCCAGAAAAAATCCCACCACACACAGCAGCAGAGCGGTATGACTGCCGGAAAAATACAGCAGCAGGTAGTACGCTGTGACACCGCCAAAGCCGATCCATTCCAAAAAGCCGGGTTTCCCTTCCTCCTGACCGGACACTGTCCCCGGGCTGGATGTCTCCCCCTGTCTGTGCTGCAGAGCCCGGGTCAGTTCCCGGAATCCGGCCAGGGAGACAGCCCACAGCAGAAGCGCCAGAGGCATCCCCCCCAGGCCCAGGCCCCCCAGGGCCAGAATCATCAATACCACCCCGCTTGCCAACCTGGTCCAAAACATAAGCCTAGCCCTCCTTCAACCCACCGTGTCTCCGATCCCTATGATTATATGCCTCCACAGCTTTTATCAATTCTTCTTTCGTAAAATCGGGCCAGGGAACAGGTGTAAAGTAGAACTCTGTATACGCCAGCTGCCACAGCAGAAAATTGGAGATTCTCAGCTCGCCGCAGGTGCGGATGAGCAGATCCGGTTCCGGCAGTCCCGCCGTATCCAGAATCCCCTCCACCGTCTCCTGGGTGATGTTCTCAGGGGCCAGCCTTCCCGCGGCGGCCTCCCCGGCAATCTTTCTGACGGCCCTGACGATTTCATCCCTCCCGCCGTAATTGATGGCAATCTGAAAATGAAGACCGTCGTTATTCCTGGTAGCCTCTTCCAGTTCCCGGATCCGGCTGCGTATGTCCTCGTCCAGACGGGATTTCTCCCCCAGAACCCTCACGCACATGCGGTTCTTCTCCGCCGTTTTCAGACATGTCTTCATGTAGTTGCGCAGCAGTTTCATCAACGCCTCCACCTCTTCCCTGGGACGGTTCCAGTTCTCCGTGGAAAAGGCATACACTGTCAGATACTGAATGCCCATCCTGTAGGCTTCCTCACAGATGGTCTCCACTGTCTTGGCCCCCTGTACATGCCCGTAATTCCGCGGCATTCCCTTGGCCTTTGCCCACCTTCCGTTTCCGTCCAGGATGATCGCCACATGGCGGGGCATCTTCAACTCCTCACTCATCTTTGCTCCCAACTGCCTGTCCGGGGCAGGCATCCCTTCTTCAATATTGTACGGCGTTCCCGAGCTTTCCCCATTTTCACACACGCTCTAGTATAATCCACAACAATTACCACTATGTTTCGCGAAGGATAAATTTCCAGTCTGCAAGGCGGAGGAAGGAGTCGTAGCGGGCTACGATGACTGACGACAACGATGCAGATGGAAATTTAGACAAGTGAAACATGTGGTTAATTGGTGGGGGTTATACTAGGGGAGCGGAGATACCTCTCCACTCCCCATGGGCTTACACAGTCATTATCTCTTTAGATTTCTTCTCCATCAGGACATCTATATCCTTCACGAACTTATCTGTAAGCTTCTGAAGCTCATCCTCCAGCTGCTTTACCTCGTCCTCGGAGATATCGGTCTTGCCCAGTTTCTTCAGGGCATTGTTACCGTCCTTGCGGATGTTGCGGATGGCCACCTTGCCCTCCTCCGCCTTCTTTCTGATATCCTTCACCAGGTCCTTCCTGCGCTCCTCTGTGAGATCGGGAAATGCCAGGCGGATCACATTTCCGTCATTTACAGGATTGATACCGATATCCGATGCCAAAATTGCCTTTTCAATAGCCTTCAGCAGAGATTTCTCCCAGGGAGCAATCTGGAGTACCCTGGCGTCGGGCACAGTGACATTGCCCACCTGCTGAAGAGGGGTGGGAGTTCCATAATAGTCCACCCGGATCTTGTCCAGGACATGGGGGTTTGCCCGTCCTGCCCTGATGGCCGCATAATCCGCCTCCAGAAACTCGCAGGTCTTCTTCATCTTATCCTCATACTGCTGTAATCTGCTGTCCATAATCTCTTTACTCCTTTTATTTTATTTTGCCTGCCTCCGGAAGCCCGGCCTCAGCGCCCAGTTCCTTCCCGAAAGCCTCCGGCAAATCTATACCAGTATTTTTGTGCCGCTTAAAGTTCCCCTGACGGTATCTACAATGCTGTTCTCCTGGTTGAGTCCAAACACCCACATGGGCATTTTATTGTCCCTGGCCAGAATGGAGGCGGTCATGTCCACCACCTGCAGATTTTTGGCGATCACTTCCTCAATCGTCACCTCACTGTATTTTTTCGCGGCAGGGTTGCTGTGGGGATCGTCGTCGTAGACCCCGTCGATGGATTTGGCCAGAAGAATCACTTCCGCCTCCACCTCCACGGCCCGCAGCACCACCCCGGTATCCGTGGAAAAATAGGGATGTCCCGTGCCTCCTGCAAAGAACACCACCTGCCCCTGAGAAAAATACTGCTCCGCCCTGTCCTTGGAAAAAAGCTCCGTAAAAGTCCCGCAGGCAAAAGGTGTGAGGATACTGGTCTTCATCCCCACAGAGCGGAAGATCTCCGAGACATAGATACAGTTCATCACCGTGGCCAGCATACCGATCTGGTCGGCCTTGGTCCTGTCTATGCTTTCGCTGCTGCGGCCTCTCCAGAAATTGCCTCCTCCGATGACGATTCCGGTCTCAATTCCTTCTTCCGTCAGCTGCTTTACCTGCAAAGCCACCCCCCTGACAGTATTCTCGTCAAAGCCGGTCCTCTTCTCCCCCGCAAGGGCCTCCCCGCTCAGTTTTAACATGATTCTCTTCATGGCATTCACATTCCTTCCTTATGCTTATGTTATTCTGCTTGGATTATCAAACACTGCCGGGAAACAGCCGATATCTATTCCTCAAAATCCCAGTGCCTGTGCTGAACCGGCTCCGTGTACTCTGTAATGGGCAGAATCACCGTATCGTCCATCTCCAGAATGGTCTCTATGATCTCCGGCAGAGCCTCCACCGTGGTCTTCTTCCCTGCGGAATCATGCATCAGTATAACGGATGTACTGTATTTTTCCACAGTTCCGGTACAGTTCTTAAGAAGTGTCTCCACCGGCAGCACCGCGCTGCCTCCGTCGCCGGATGAAATATTCCAGTCAAAAAAGGTAACACCCTGACTGTGAAGATATTCTCCGAAAATCTCCATGTCCTGTTTGCTCACCGAGTTGGAACTGCCCCCCGGAAACCGGTATACAGAGCTCTTCACCCCCGTCACATCATAGATATATTCCTGCGCCTTTGCAAAATCCTCCGCAAAAGCCTCCACGGACGCATAGATTTCCGAATACTTATGGCTGTAGGAATGCATGCCAAGAGTATGCCCCGCTTCCACGATATCTTTCATGGACTCCCTGGCCTCCTCCGTATCTTTTCCCACCACAAAAAATGTGGCCTTGACGCCGTATTCTTCTAAAATGTCCAAAATATCATCTGTATACACACTCGGGCCATCGTCAAACGTCAGATAGACCTTGTGGGCAGCCTCAACCTCCCCGCCCTCCTCCGGGCCTTCCTCCCCTTCCGGCAGCTGCATCTCCTGACCAGGATCTGTGCCGGCCTGCTGGCCGGCTCCCGCAGATATTTCTTCTCTCAGCCTCTGCAGCTCTTCCTCCATCAGCTCCAACAGCTCCTGCCTCTCATCCACAGCCCGGGAAAGCTGTCCCACCTGGGCCGACAGCCTGCCGATGGTTTCATCCTGCCTGTATATCCTCGCAAGCAGGCAGCCGCTGAGGGCTGTCAGAATCAAAACGGAAAAAATCAGCATCACTGTATTATATCTCTTCATCCGCCGAACACGCCTGGAACGTCCCGGCGGCGGAAAGGTTTCCTGCATGCCTGTCTCCGGCATACCACTCTTTATTTTATATGACATAGCTTCCTCTGGTCTTTTTGTCCCCGGCAAAAAACAGTGCGTTATTTCCACATTATAACATATCAATCATTTCAGGGAAAGACAATTTTGCTAAAAGAAGTATAAAGATTTATGCACTGGAAAACTGCCAGAGGCTTTTTGCAGTCTGAAAATCTTTCAAACTATCAGGCCCTGAAAACACCGTTTTCACTTCTTCAGATTCTGCCCGCAGCTGCCCTGACAGCTTCCTCTTCCTCCGGAATTGGCACCGCATCCGCTGCAGCCCCCGCAGCCTCCTGCACACTGGCCCCGGCGAATCCGCCGCAGCCTCCTGCGCACAATCAGAAACACGGCTGCGGCCAGCGCCGCTATTATAATAAAATCTGCCATACCTGCCTCTCTTTCCCCGGCAGAATTCACCTGGATAAGAAAATTCTGCCGTCGTTCTTTTTGAGACTCATTCTCATTAACAGTATAGTGCCAAGACAGCCCCTATGTCAAGAAAAAACTCATTCCCCTGCACAATCCTCTGTGTAATACTTTGCCTGGGCATTCCACATTCCGGCATAGCATCCCCCTGCGGCTAGAAGCTCTTCATGGCTTCCACGTTCCACTATTTTTCCATCATCAAATACCACAATGTCATCACAGAACCGGCAGCTGCTCATGCGGTGAGAAATATAAATGCTTGTCTTGTCCCTGACCATCTCGTGGAAGCTCTCATATACCTGGGCTTCACTGATAGGATCCAGAGCCGCTGTGGGTTCATCCAGCACCACAAACGGCGCATCCTTATACAAGGCCCTGGCCAGAGCAAGCTTCTGGGCCTCGCCCCCGCTGACGTCCACTCCCCCTTCCTTGTCCTTGAACAGCAGCGTGTCAATGCCCTGGGGCAGCCCCTTGACAAATTCTCCCGCACCGGCCTTCTCCAGGTTCTCCCAGATCTTTTTCTCATCCCTGGCATAGCCTGCCGCCAGATTCTGCCAAAGAGGAAAAGAAAACAGTTTGAAATCCTGAAAAACCACCCCGAACAGTTCCCTGTATTCCTCCTCCCTGTACCTGCGAATATCTATTCCGTTTAACGTGATAACCCCGTCGGTGGGTTCGTAGAGCCTGCACAAAAGCTTCACAAAGGTGGTCTTCCCTGCGCCGTTTTTTCCCACCAACGCCAGCTTATTCTTCATGTCCAGGCGGCAGTTCACATGCTCCAAAATCATATCCTGACTGCCTGGATAATGAAAGCTCACATCCTTAAACTCTATCTCATATTCCCCATCCAGACGTTTTTCCACAGGGATAGAACCTCCTGCATGACAATTCTCTCTTCCCATCAGCTCCAGGAAATCTCCCATGTAAGTGATTATCTGGCTGAGCCTGTCATTGAACCAGGAATACTGTCCAAAGCCCCCGGAAAGCTTGGTAAGAGCCCCCACATACTGGGTGAATGACCCCACGGAGACGGCCCCTGCCAGCACTTTCACCGCCACAAAAAGATAGCTGCACACGACAAAAAAGCTGTTGGCCCTGCCACTGACAAAATTCTTCGTGCGCGTCATATCACACATGCCCCCGTAAAATTCCTTGGACTGTTGGTTATACTTGGTGATATTTCCCATCAGCATATCCTTCATATCATAGATCCGCACCACTTTTGCCGCATTGAAACTTCCCGCCACCCGATCAAGCAGATAGGAAAGCCGCAGCTCCATTCCTGTGTGATCCTGAAGGTATGCTTTGGTATTTTTCATAGACTGGCTGTTGATCCTGACATGAATCACAGACAGAATGCAGGCAAACAAAACAATGGTCAGAGCCGACACCCAGGGCTGTGCCGCCAGGGCCAGGACTCCCTCCTGGACACTGGGCCTTCTCATGCAAAGGGCCGCTACCAGCCCTAAAGCCGCCGCCATATTCAGCAGACCCGCCAGGATGCCGTGATAGGAATCCACCACACTCTCCAATCCCCCATACATAGAGGCTGTAGTCTCAAAATAAAAAAGAGAAAACTTAAGTCTTATAAATAAGGGGGAAAAAGCGCCAGTTTACCTGCCGCTTTATTCTCCCTTCAAGCTTTATTCTACTATTTCTAAGGTTACGCACGCTTCCTGGAGGGATGGGTTTAACAGCCTGGAAGCATGGAGCCTCATTTCCGCATTTGAAGGCGGCAGAACAGATCAACCCTGCCGCCTGTAGTTTAGGTTTTAACTCTTTTCAAAAGCCCAGCCTTAAGCAGATTATACATCTGTGTGTTCTGATTAGCTGTCCCCATATATCCTTTAATGCCATTGACTGCTGCGATCTGACGGCGGAAGGTATAGCTGCTGTTTATCCATAAGCTTGTGAGGGCCGCAGAGAGTGTGGTGGGCTTGCCAGTGTAGGCCCGGTAGTATGTCCCCAGATGAGCCACTTTATCAGTGACATCCTCCACTGGCTTGTCCACCTTCCTGACAAGCTGCAGCTCATCCACCAAAAAAGCTATGATCCCCTGGGCTGTTTTTTCGGCATGATACTGGGTCAGGATTATGGGGGTATCTGTAGCAGAGTCCATAAAGCCATTTTCCAGGAGCAGCGCTGCCATCTGGGTATGCTTCAGTACATAAAAGCTGCCAGGTACCACCTTCTGGGAGCGGTTGCCTGCAAGACCATTTTTGCTGACTACAGCAGTATACAACCGCTGTGCCTTCGCTTTTCTGTCAGTTTTTCCGGCGCCGTAATAATGAACACTCACACCTCCGCCGGTTCCTCCGCTTATGCCTGCATTGTGATGAATGGATATGTAGATATCAGCCTTCGCTGTGTTGGCCGTTTTAACGCGGGATGAAAGCGGCACATCCCTGGCCCCGGTAGTGTCCCCCGCACGCACCACCCTGCAAAAATATGCTGCCAGCTCAGCCTCCACCATGTCCGCGATCCGATCATTGAGATACCACTCCCGGGTCTGCAGTGGGTCGATACTCTTCAGGCACCGCTTGCCCAATGTTCCCATGCCGTGCCCTGCATCCAGGGCGATTATCTTCTCACTCAATGTCCACATCCTCCTTTCCTTCCCAGCCTGCATTTGCAGCATCAGTCAGGCCCTCCCCGATAATATAGGCCACTACCGTTGCCCCTGCCATGATCAGTGCCGTGACCTGTGCTGCGGTGCTCTCTGCTCCGCCTGCTGCCACGATCATCATGGATGCAAAGCTTGCTACTGCCGTCCAAAGCTTTCTGCTGGTGAGCTTCCTTGTCCAATTAATTTTTTTCATACATTTCTCTCCTTTCTGATTTCAAGTTCTTTAACTTCTTCATACATATGTGTAATCATTCCGTTTCCGCCTAAATCATGATATGCCTTGTACATCTCCTCAAAATTCTCGTAGGCGTATGATGGAATGTGCCCCATCGTTGTGTATCTGTCATGGTACTCGATCAACTGCACCCGCAGAAGTAACATGGTCCCCCGGCTGTTGGCATCCTCGTTTTTCTTTCTTTGCTTCAGTAGCCATACAATATAACTAAGGAGCACCGGAAGCGCTATAGAATATGTTTTCAATAATATCTCACTCACGCCTTCCTCCTCTTATTCCAAAAACATTTTAATATGTCACCTTCAACTTACAGGAAGCTTTGTTGAACATCTTGCCAGTATTCTTCCGTTCTTCAATAACCAG
>CAJUNZ010000032.1:0-20446 GCA_910587755.1 uncultured Acetatifactor sp.
AAAAGCTGCTTCATAATAGCGGGACCGAACTCAGACTCCTTGGTTCCCTTTGTGACCAGGACACCCGTTGACAGTGAGATCAGCAGGGAAGGAATCTGGCTCACCAGGCCGTCACCGATGGTAAGGATACCATAGTTGTCCAGGGCGGCAGTGACTTCCATATTGCTCCGCAGCACACCCATGGCGATACCGCCAATCATGTTGATGGCGGTCAGCAGAAGTCCTGCGGTAGCGTCTCCCTTTACATACTTCACAGCACCGTCCATGGAACCGAAGAAACTGGATTCCATCTGGATCTTATCGCGCCTCTCTTTGGCTTCCTTGTCGTCGATAGCTCCGGTATTTAAGTCCGCGTCAATGGCCATCTGCTTTCCGGGCATGGCATCCAGGGTAAAACGCGCCGTTACTTCCGCCACTCGCTCGGAACCTTTATTGATAACCATGAACTGGATCATGATCAAAATGATAAATACAATGGCACCTACAATCAAGTCGCCGCCGCCTACAAACTGGCCGAAGGTCAGCACCACATTTCCCGACGTGCCGTTTACCAGAATATACCTGGTGGAGGACACGTTCATGGCTATACGGAAAATCGTGGTAAACAGCAGGATGGTGGGATAATAAGACATATCCAGCACTTCCTTGATGAACATGCAGGCAAAGAGAATCGTAAAAGCAATGGCAATGTTAAACGCCATAAACACATCAAGAAGCACTGCGGGAACAGGCACGATCAGCATAATAAATGCCACCAACACATATATGGCGACCATGACGTCCGTCCTGGCCAATTTTGAGTTCATGCAGTCCTCCTCCTTCCGAAACGATCAATATCACACAAAAGCATCTATATCTTCCCCTGCAGCTTATACACAAAAGCCAGCACGTCCGCCACCGCCTGATACAGCTCCGGCGGGATCACCTCCCCGATCTCCACATTGGCGTAGAGCGTTCGGGCCAGGGGCTTGTTTTCTACAATCTCCACCTTGTTCTCCCTGGCGACTTCCTTGATCCGGGCCGCCAGATGCCCCTCCCCCTTGGCAATGACCACCGGGGCAGCGGCCACTTCAGGATCATACTTGATAGCTACGGCGTAGTGGGTGGGGTTGGTGATAACCACATCCGCCTTGGGCAGCTCCTGCATCATACGGCGCATGGACGCTTCCCTCATCTTCTGTTTGATTTTACCTTTCACCGCAGGATCACCTTCCTGCTGTTTGAACTCTTCTTTAATCTCCTGTTTGCTCATCTTCATGTCATTTTTGAACTTGATCTTCTGGTAGGCAAAGTCCGCAAAGGCAATGATCATATAGAAAGCGGAGATTCTGATCCCCAGGTCGGTAACTATGGCCAGGAGATTCTGCAGGGCCTGCATCACCGTCAGACTATACAGGTCAAACAGGAGCACCCACTTATCCTCTAAATAAGTATAACAGATATACACGATTAAAGCAATTTTTGCGACAGATTTTATGAGCTCAATCACAGCATTCAGAGAAAAAAATTTTTTAAAGCCCTTTATGGGGTTGAGCTTGCTGAATTTGGGACGGAGGGGCTTGGAGGTGGGCTTCCACTTCACCTGGGCATAGTCACAGAGAAAAGCCACCAGCACCCCCACCAGAAAAACAGGGGCCACAATCCACAGCACATCCAGGAGAAGCTGTCTGTAGATGATCCTGATATCCATCTGGGGCATAAATCCCCGGTAATAAGTGATAATATCCGGGATCCTGCCGTAAATGCTGTCGAACACATTCATCATCTGTGTTCCCATGTTTCCCACCCAGAACTTCATCACCAGAAACAGTGCCAGAAGCCCCATACCGTTGGCGATCTCCCGGCTCTTGGCCACCTGGCCTTCCTTCCGGGCGTCGTCCAGTTTTTTCTGAGTGGCCGGCTCCGTCCTCTCGCCGCCCATTCCTTCTTTGGCAAAATACTGCAGGTTATAACGAATCATTCCATAACTCCTACAAAGGAATTGATCATCCGTTTCATCTCTTCAAAGATAAAATCCGCCACCCCCGGAAGCATGCTGGCCGTCAGGGTAAAGATGGAAAGACCCACCAGCACCTTCAGCTGAATACCCACTGCAAACATGTTCAGCTGGGGCGACACCTTGGCCAGGACACCCAGCACAGCGTTCAGCAGCAGAGTCACGCAGAACACCGGCAGCACAATGCGGAACCCGATCATCACATAATCTCCCAGAAACTCCACCATAATGCTCAGCAGGGAATCTCCCCGGAACACGGCGCCGCTCACCGGGATCAACACAAAAGAATCCGCCAGCGCCCCAAATAGATACCGATACATGCCCGAAGCCACCATCATCAGCGTCAACACATACTGATACAATACACCCGTGATACTGGTGGCCTCCCGGGAGGTGGGGTCCATCAGTGTCACCATGGAAAGTCCAATCTCCATATCCGCGATGGAACCGGCAAAATTCACAATGGAGGTACAGATAGTGGCAGAAAAGCCGATCAGCAGTCCCGTCAGGGCTTCCTTTATCACCATAAGAGCATATTCCAGAAGAGTGGAATATGCAACCCCCTCCGCCGGAGTCAGCGCCTGGTACAAAAGCAGAGACGTAAAAAAACTCAAGCCTACCCGAAGGGTCCTGGGCGTTTTGTTCATACTGAAAAAAGGAGCGATGAACACAAAACAGGATATCCTTGTAAGGATCAAAAGGAAGTATTCCAGATCATAGATGGAAAAGGAGTAATTAATCATCCCGCCAGGCTCCCTATCTGCCTATGTAGAGGCCAAAGTCAGCCCACAGCGAAGTCATGAACTCCACCATGGAATTCATCATCCAGTTCCCAAACAAAACCAATGCCAGGAACACACACACCACCTTTGGCACAAAGGTGAGCGTCTGCTCCTGGATGGATGTAACCGTCTGAAAAATACTGACCGCAAGGCCCACGCACAGGGATACCAGCAGTACTGGCAGGGATACCTGAATCACCAGAAACAACGCCTCCCTTGTCATATCCATTACCGCATCAATCGTCATATCCCATCACTCCCTTTCTAAAAATTCCCCTGCTCTGCCGCAGCACCGCACTATTGTAGCAGATAGAACGAGTTCACCAGCTGTCCTATGATAAGGCTCCAGCCGTCCGCCAGTACAAAGAGCAGAATCTTAAACGGCATGGAGATCGTGGTGGGCGGCAGCATCATCATACCCATACTCATAAGGGTGGAAGCCACCACCATATCAATAACGATAAAGGGTATGTATATTACAAACCCGATCCAAAACGCTATCCTAAGCTCACTGATCAGAAAACTGGGCAGCAGCACGGACATAGGAATATCGTCCAGGCTCTCCCCGTCCCAGGTCTGCCCCGCAATGTCCATAAACAGCTGTACATCCTTCACCTGGGTCTGGGGGTACATAAACTCCCGCAGCGGAGCAACTCCCCTCTCCAACGCCTCGTCCAGCGTAATCTCTCCGGCTTCATAGGGTTGATAAGCCTGCTCATTGATCTCTGCCACTGTGGGTTCCATAATAAAGAAAGTCAATATCAGAGCAAGCCCCACCAAGACCTGATTGGGAGGCGCCGTCTGAGTATTCAGCGCGGCACGGGTGAAATGCAATACAATGATGATGCGGGTAAATGACGTCATCATCATAATGAGCGTGGGAGCAATGGCCAGCAGAGTCAGCGTCAGCAACATTCGGAGGGAACCACTGATATCCCCGTTTCCCTCACCATAGGAAATATTCAGAACATTGGACATTCCTGGCTCTTCACTGGCAAATACTGTCATGGAGTTTTGAATACACAATATGCCCACCGAGACCAGCAGGCATATTGCGGTTACTATACGCTTGATTTTAAGCTTATTCTTCTTCATGCAACTGACTTTCCTCTGGCTCTCCCGGGGCAGCCTGATCTTTCTTCACAGCCCTGTCAAAAAAATCCTTAAAGTGAAAACCCTGAGCGGACCCGCCCTCTCTGAGCATCTCCCCCGGAAGCTCACACAGCATGGTAACTGTATCCTTACAGACAGCCACCACCATATACTTTTCGCCTGCCCGTATGATTTGGATGTACTTATTATTCGCAATACGAGTGGTTTCTATTACCTGTATGTTCACGTTTGCGCCCTGCTGCTTCTGATAACCTGCAATCCATTTTGTGGTCAGTGCCGTGATACCCAGCACCACCACAAATATCAGCAGCACAGTGATAAACTGAGCATAACTGCTCCCCTGGGCGCGTTCACCCATTCCTGCGGCCAGAAGCACCATCAGCCAATGGCCTTCTTCACGGCCTCAATCACGCGATCCTCCTGGAAGGGCTTCACAATAAAGTCCCTGGCCCCGGCCTGAATGGACTCCACCACCATTGCCTGCTGACCCATTGCGGAGCACATGATAACCTTCGCATTTCCGTCAAGCTTCTTAATCTCCTTCAGAGCCTGGATGCCGTCCATCTCAGGCATGGTGATGTCCATCAGCACCAGGTCCGGTGAGAGCTCTTTATATTTCTCCACTGCCTTTACACCGTTTTCAGCTTCCCCAGCCACTGTATAGCCACCCTTGGTAAGGGTATTTTTGATCATCATCCTCATGAATGCGGCATCGTCGCATATCAAAATATTCTTCGCCATGTTTACTTTCCTCCTACTTGATAATGTCCGTTACTCTTACGGCAAAACTCTCTTCAATAACTACAACCTCTCCCTTTGCCACAAACTTACCGTTTACAAGCACATCAATGGGTTCGCCTGCGATCCGATCCAGTTCGATAATCGTACCGGGCGCAAAGTCAAGGATTTCGGATATGGACTTGGTCGTGCGGCCAAGCTCCACGGTAACATTCAGCGGAACATCCATAATGAGGCCGATGTTCTCCTGTCCGGCTATAGCCCTTCCATCTGCCGCAAAGCTTTGGAACTGGGCGGGCTGAACATTTACATTCTGCATACCCACAGGAGCTCCCATGGACATGCCTCCCATCATTTGTGGACCACCCATGGGCATTCCCCCCATCATCTGAGGATATCCCATCTGGGGATACCCCATCTGAGGATTCATTCCCATTGGCATACCTGTATACCCGGGCATTCCCCCTGCCATCTGAGGATTCATGGCTCCTGCATCCGGAGCAGCACCCATCCCCGGCATGCCTCCCATAGGCATTCCACCGCCCATGGGCATTCCCCCCATCATCTGAGGATTCCCGGCCTCTGCACCTGCAGGCGCCCCCTCCTGGAGAGCATTGGAAATCTCCGGCATGGCGTCAATGGCCTTCTGGGTGGCATTGCCCCCGGAATTCTGAGAATTCATAAAAGTATCCACAACCTTATGAGCAAATTCAAAAGGATAGAGTTGCATGATGGAACTGTCCACCAGATCACCGATCTGCATGCGGAAAGCAATCTTTACAAACCGCCCTCCCAGAAAAGGAGACACATCTCCTCCGTCAGCCACCTGGGTCAGATCCAGAAGAGAAGCCTCCGGCGGGCTGATGTCGATCTTCGTGCCCATCATGGTGGAAAGAGATGTGGCAGAAGCCCCCATCATCTGGTTCATGGCCTCTGAGATAGCACTCAGATGCAGCTCTCCCAGCTCCCCGTCCGTATTGGTGCCGTCACCTCCCATCATCAGATCGGTAATAACTTTAACGTCCTGTTCCTTCAGTATCAGGATATTGGTTCCGTCCAGACCCACCGTATATTTTATCTGAATAAAAACACAGGGCCTTTCATACTGATCCATCAGAGTTTCCCAATCGGCAAACTCAACCACCGGTGTAGTAATATTCACCTTTAAGTTTACAAGGGAATATAAGGTAGTGGCTGAAGATCCCATACTGATATTTGCAATCTCGCCTATGGCGTCTTTTTCCTCATCTGACAGAGTTTCGCCATCATCCGCTACTACATTATAACCGCCTTCCGATTCCAAGCCGGATATATCACCACTGCCTGCCGCCTCCGGCTCTTCATCGGACAAATCCATCCCGGCAAGCAGGGCATTTATTTCGTCCTGGGACAATCCACCGTCCATTGTCTATTCCTCCTCTCTTATCACCGACGTAATCCTGACAGCATAAGAATCTCTCTCCGTGCCGGGCAATGCGGTAAATTTCTTGATATTGCCTACATAAATATTCATATCCTGATCCACCCCGGAATCCAGGCGGATACAGTCACCCACCTGCAGGTTCATGAAATCGCTTACCGAGATAGTACTCTTGCCAAGCACAGCCCTGATGGGCACATCCACCTTGCGGATCATAGATTCAACATAAGCCTCATAATTTTCATCACGGTTTTCCTGCATGGTTGAATACCAGTACTTGGTATTCAACTTATCCATGACATCCTCCAGTGTAAAGAAAGGAAGACAGATATTCATGAAGCCCTCAATGTCTCCAATTTTCAGGGACAGCGTTACAATGGCCACCATGTCGCCCGGGGCGATGACCTGTGCAAACTGGGCATTGGTCTCCATGCGGTTCAGCACAGGAGAAAGCTCGATTACGTTCTTCCAGGGCTCCCGCAGAAGCTGTGTGAACATTACCAGAATCTTCTGGATGATAATCTGCTCTATCTCCGAAAATTCTCTGCTCTTCTCCAGAGGAACACCGTTTCCCCCCAACATTCGATCCAACATGGCATAGCCAAGATTCGTATCCACCTCCATGATGGCGGAGCCGTTTAAGGGCGCAAAATTAATAATTCCCAATATGATAGGACTGGATAAAGAATTCGTAAACTCATTGTAGGTACTGGATTCGGAATTCATCACCGATACCTGTACGCTCTTGCGAAGGTATACCGGCAGATTCGTGGAGATCAGCCGGGCATAGTGCTCAAAAATGAACTCCAAAGTTCTCAAATGTTCCTTGGAGAACTTTGTAGGCCGGCTGAAATCATAATCCTTAATCTTTTTTTCGTTCCCCTGCTGCATGGTGTCCGTATCGACTTCCCCTTCGGACATGGCTTTCAGCAGGGCGTCTATTTCCGCCTGTGAAAGTGTCTCAGCCACGCAAGTTCACCTCCTGTCGCATGCTGCTCCTCCTGTCCGCCTGTTCATCAGCCGTACTTGATATCATTGAGGTTGACCCTGTAAATAAACTCGGACTTGAACATGTTCTGGATGGCCTTCAGGATTTCATCCCTGATATGGCCTGTGAAGCCAGCCCGGCACTCTTCGGAGGTATAGCTGCTGACCACCTGAGTAACCACATCCCCTATTTGGGTGTTATAGTTGCTGATGGTCTCTCCATACTCGGCGAAATCTTCATGGTTCTTGTTCATGGCCACAGAAATATTAAACACAATATACTCCTGCTTTGTGCTCGTAGTGACCGTCCCGTCCTCGCCCACAGTCTGAGAGAAAGCCAAAGCAATGGTCATACTCCCCAGGTCATGGGTCTGTGTGTCGGCCAGGGATACCTCTGTTCCGCTGCCGTTCAGCTCCAGGTTCATGGCCATACTGATGCTGTTCATCAGGGATGCGGTCTTGCCGTTGGTGCTGATGACACTGATCATCATTATGGATGTCATGACAATATTTACAATCAGCAACACCAGGATCAGCACACTCATTAAATTCTTCTTCATATCTTAAAGTCCTTTCTTCCGGCCTCAGTTAAGGGACGGACTATAGATTCTGATCTCAACCCTTCGGTTCCTGCTCCGACCCTCCGGCGTGGAATTGTCGGCAATGGGACAACGCTCCCCCATTCCTGAGTGCTTCAGGTTGGTGGTGTTCAGGGACGTGGTATCACGCAGATAGTAGAATACCGTCATGGCCCTGGCACTGCTCAGCTCCTCATTGCTGGCATACAGGGCATTGCTGATGGGCACATTGTCCGTGTGTCCCTCGATCTCAATGATGCCTGTGCCATAGCGTTCCAACAGCACCCCCACCTTATCCAGCACCAGTTTCGCCTCATCCCGCAGCTGCGCACTGGCATTGTCAAAGCAGAGAGCGCCGTTCATGGTGAGCTGAATATACTGAGCGGTAAAGCTGACTTCCACTTCATCGGCAATCTGGCTGTCCTGAAGAGCTTCCTCCATTCCCTCCGCCAGCTCCTCATTCTTCTGCAGATTCTGTTCCTCCAGAATCTCCTCCATAGCCTCGGGGGATTTCTCAAACTCGTTAAAATCTTCCCCTTCCGTCTCACTGTCAGCGGTCTTACCGGTACTGTTGATATACTGATCAAGTTCATTCAGCTGGCTCACGCCATTGCTGATCAGGAAACCGTCGCCAATGGCTGCGGCCCCGCCGTCAAATACGCTGAATGTATTGTTCATGGCAGCCACAAAATCCTGCAGCTTGGCCTCCTCAATGCTGGACATGGCAAAAAGCATGACGAAGAAACACAGCAGCAGATTCATCAGGTCACTGAATGTAGCCATCCACGCCGGCGCACCCGCAGGCGGCGCATCTTCTTTGCGTTTTGCCATTACTCTTCACCTCCTGCATCGCTGGCCACTGCCTCTCTGTCACTGGGAGACAGGAAGGATTTCAGTTTCTCCTCAATTACCCTGGGGTTCTCGCCTGCCTGAATGGACAGCAGCCCCTCGATCATAACCTCTTTCAGCATCATCTCCACCGCATTGTCCGCCTTCAACTTGTTGGACACCGGGATACAGATGGCATTGGCAAGAACGGATCCATAGAATGTTGTCACCAGAGCCACGGCCATGGCAGGACCCAGTGTGGCCACATTGTCCATATGGTACAACATGTCTATCAGTCCAATCAGAGTACCGATCATACCCCAGGCAGGACCCATGGCTCCCAGGGTATCCCAGAATCCCATGCAGTTCTTGTGCCTGCTCTCAATACTCACAAGCTCCGTCTCCATAATGGCCCGGACAAGCTCCGGATCCGTGCCGTCCACCATCAACAGAATCCCTTTCTTCAGAAAGGCGTCATCCATATCTGCAGCGGCTTCCTCCAGGGAGAGCAGACCTTCCTTTCGGGCCACATTGGACAGATCCGTGATCTTGCGGATCATCTCGGATATGTTCTGAGCAGGCGCCTTGAAGATCAGTGTAAAACTCTTCAAGCCCTTTATGTAGTCCTGCAGACTGTGGGACGTGAGCGTGGCAAAAAAGGCCCCGCCGAAGGTAATAATAAAGGATGCCGGGTCAACGTACTCCTTTACCAGGTTCGCCAGGCCGGCTCCGTTCATAATACCAACCAACATCATTACAAAACACATGATAAGACCAACTAAAGATGCTATATCCACGAAAATCACCTACAATTTTGCTTTTTTGAATCCTATTCCGCAAAAATGCCCTTTCTATATGATTTTACAAGATTTTTTATCTCTTGTCTACTTTCTTTTACAATTATTTTTTTTCCGGTGGTAAGGGTGATCACCGTATCCGGGGTTTCCTCCACCATTTCAAACAAATGCGGATTCAAAAGAATCTTTACTCCATTCAGTTTTGTAACTTCTATCATCTCACTATAACCCTCATCCCCATAAATCCTTCCGCCGTCTTCCTGTCCGTCTCTGCGGCTTCAGGAGCAAACCAATATAAACATCCGCCTGTGGATCCGCAGCTTGCCGCCCTCCCCAGGCCGCATGGATTTTCCATTCTCATATGGACCGGGGGGCAGAAGTCCGCCCCCCCATTATAGCATTTTTCAGAACAAATTAACAGAGAAATTATCTCTTCAGGTTGGTTAATTCTTCCAACAGAGTATCGGATACTGTAATAATACGGCTGTTAGCCTGGAAACCACGCTGTGTGGTAATCATTTCCGTAAACTCCGAAGACAAATCTACATTACTCATTTCCAGCTGACCGGTGGACATATAGCCGTCACCGCCGGCAGTGATATCCACACCGATTCCGTCGAAATCGCCGGAGTTCAGTGTTGCAGAATAAAGGTTGTCGGCCTGTTTCTCCAGACCGGAGGCATTTGCGAACCTGGCCGTGGCAATCTGTCCCAGGAGCTTTGTCATGCCGTTGTCATAGCTGGCGTAGATCATACCGTTCTGCTGTATGGACACACCGATCATCTCGCCCACCCGGCGGCCAGAACCTGTATTGTACTCATCGTCAGCACCGTTGGTTGCGCCGATGGTGGAAGTTCCCTTGTTGTCCACCATGGAAGTCTCTGACATATCCACTGTAATGTCCGTGAAGTTGCCACCAAGCTTGCTCAGCTGCAGGGTGAAGGTGTTGGCTGTGGGCGAACCGTCCAGGCCGTTAAACTTACCGTTGTTGGCGTCGAAGGAAACGGTGGTACCTGTGAAGAAGCGGCCGGAGATGTCGAAGCTCTTTACGGCAGCACCGGTATTCGCAGGATCCTCAATAGAATTCGGACACTTATACGCAGTTCCGTTCACCGTCTGATCCGGAACTGTAGCGCCTCCCTGCTTTAACAGCAGCTGTGCAATGGACCAGTCGCTGGTAACAGCTTCCGTGGGAGGAGTTGCTGTCGGATCGGCCGGAACCTCTTCTCTGCTGAACATCAAATTCAGGAAGTCATCAGTGGAACCTTCATATCCGTATGCCGCCGCAATGAGATCCAGCTGCTCTCCCACCGTTGTTGTATTTGGCGCCGTCTCGATTTCCGCATTGTTCGCTTTAAATGCGTTGTTGTCAATCAGGTCTGTCAGATTTATCTGAAGGCCGTTGGGACCTTCCAGGGTAGTGCCGTTCCAAGTGTATCCGTCCTTCAGCGTCAGCGCATCTTCTACTTTCTGCTTCTGCCCTGCCGTACCAAGCAATGCCTTTGCTTCCTCCCCCACGGCCACTTCCTTGCCGGTGGAATCCACAATCTTGTCGAGCTCCAAGCTGTAATCATTCCTGGAGTCAGACTGCCGGAACACAAACTTTGCCGTGTAGCTGTAACCCAGGGAGTCAAAGAACTGCATGTTCACCACCCTGCCGGTTGCGCTGGTGACTTCTTTGTCATTCTTGTCGATAATGCCGGCCATATAACCCTGGCTGGTAGCCTCGGGAGGATAGGTCATGTTGGCGGAGCTCATAATACGGAGAGCGGAAACGGTATCTTTCTTGATTCCCCCCGTGTCCGGGTCAACCTGCCATCCCATGACATTGTAACCCACGCTGGTCATGGCCAGGTTTCCAGCGCCGTCAATATAGAAGGAACCGTCCCGGGTAAAATAGTTCTGGGTGCCGTCATTGACCACGAAGAAGTTCTCGCCGGTAATCATGATGTCCAGAGGATTTCCCGTTGACTGGCTTGCGCCCTGTCCTGCGATATTGATGTTGATGGAGCTGGCCTTCACACCCAGACCGATCTGCCTGGCATTGACACCGCCCGTTCCGGTGGTGGCATTGGCGCCGCTGGCTCTCTGAGTGGTCTGGCTCATAAGGGCACTGAATACCATGGAGCTTGACTTGTAAGCTGTGGTGTTTACGTTTGCGATGTTGTTACCGATAACATCCATCTTGGTCTGGTGTGATTTCAGTCCCGACACACCAGAAAAAAGTGATCTCATCATAGTGCTTTGTTCCTCCTGACTGGAACGGAGCCCCGCCCCCGTCTGTCATTCCGGGGGCCATAACCTCCGCAAAGGTCCGGTTATATGATAACTGCTCCGTTAATGTTAGTGAATATATTTTCATCCGTCTCCGTGCTGTCCATTGCCGTGACCACGGTCTGGCTTGGCACATTGACAATAAACGCAAGCTGGTCAACCATCACCAGGGAATCCCTGATGCCCTTCTGCTGCGCTTTCCTGGTCCCCACTTCAAGCCGTTCCAGCTGGCTGTCGCTGAGCTCGATCCTGCGGTCTGCCAGCCTGCCCATGGCATGCTTGGAAAACTTCAGGCTGCCTGCCGCCTCCGCTTTTCTGTGCAGCAGCTCCTGGAAACTGACGCCTCCCGCTGCCTCCTCTCTGGCCGCCGTCCTCTGGGGATTGTTCAGGTACTGTTCCGACAGCTGCTCAATGGAGAGATAACCATTATTTTGAATGTTCATCCCCGTAAGCTCCTTCTTCTTTTATACCTTATCGGCCCCTTCGGTTCCTTCCGCAGGTTTATCCTCGCCGTCCTCGGTGCTGTCTCCGCCTTCGCCCTCACCTTCCTCCGGTTTTGCAGCGTCCTCCGCTGCCGCACGCACTTCCTTCAGCTTCTCAATATACTGGTTGAGTCTTGTGACGGTATCCGAAGCCACAAAAATCTTTTCGTAGTCTGTCATTTCGTTGTAGATCTTCTCCAGCTCGTCGATCTCCTCCGCATTGGACATATCTATTGCGTTCACATGAGGAAGCTTGTTCAGACGACCGGTAAAGTCATATGCCTTGTCGTAAGCCGCCTTGTATTCTCCATCCACCACTGTGTCCAGGTCATCCAGCGAGTAAAGAGATTCCTCAATGGCCAGATAAGCCTTGCCGCCCTCAAATACCACATAGTCCACCTTGCCAAACTTGTAATTGGGATCCCCTGAGGTATCTGTGGTCTTGATATAGACTTCCTTGCCCACAAGAGATGTGGCCCTGGACAGTTCACTGTTGGCCGCCATGTTCTGCATCTGCTCCACCTGGGAAAACTGTGCGTACTGGGAGATATACTCCGTGTTGGAGGTTGGCTGCAGCGGATCCTGATACTGCATCTGTGCTACCAGAAGCTGCAGAAAAGCCTCTTTGTCCATGCCGTTCTTGTTGGCAGTCTGGGCTTTCTTCAGGGAAGTCTGGGATTCTGTCTCCACTACTTTTCCGTCCTTGATAGGTGCCATTAAACTCATAAGCGTTCTCCTTTCTTCTATAATCTTTATGCCGGTCTCTGCCTCCGGCCGCCGCCCTCATGGCTCTGTCACACAGCGTATTCCACCGTGCTGCCTCCGGCCGCTCTGACTTCCGCCGCAAGAGTCTCCTCCTCATCCAGGCCCTCCGTGGCCAGCGGATCTATCAGGTTAATTCTCCTGGAACGGTTCTTTTTCTGGGGTTCCTGCTGTTCCCGGCCCCGGCCCTGCTCCAGATTGCGCTCAAATTCATGAGTCTGCACCGTGACCTCAATGGCCTCGATCCTGACGCCCTGGGCTTCAAAGCTCTCCTGCAGCTGTATGATCTGGCTTTCCAGCGCCGCCTTCACCGCCTCATTCTGTGTGATGAAGTTGGCCGTCACCATACCGCCCTTGGACTCCAGCTGAATATGGAGCGTTCCCAGACTGGCCGGGTGGAGCTGCATCTCCAGACTTGTGGTATCAGAGCCAAACTGCAGCTTCATATAGTCCATAATCTGGTTCATGATGCTTCTTGTGTTCGGGTCCCAGGAGCTGGCTCCGGCATAAACACCCTCCGGCTGCTGTATCTGAGGCGAAAACTCCCCAGGCCTGAAGTCCTGTACATACACCCCTTCCTGCTGAGGCTTTTCTGTATGTTTTTCCTGGCTCTGCCGGCTTTCCCCTGCGCCTGTTTCCTGCTGTTCTGCCGTCTGCTGTCCGTCCGAAAGTCCTTCTGTCTCGGGTGCTTTAAGAGATTCTCCGGTAACAACAATGTCTTCCTCCTGTGTCACCGGCACATCCCGGACCGTCTCGCTCCCCTCTGGAGCTTCCTCCACAGGAACACTCTCCTGTACTGCCAAAACCGGTTCCTCCGCAGGCTCCTTCACCGGAAGCGCTTCCTCAATCATCTGCCCAAGCTCCTCAGGCTCCACACCCAGCTGCCCGGCACATTCCTGCAAAGTGCCTTTCAGGCTTTCCATCACTGTCCGGTAGTTGCCATACAGTGTCTCATCCATGATAAGAGCGGATTTATCCTGGGCTCCGCCCAGAGCCAAAAGCAGAGGGCCAAGCTTTCCCTCGTCCAGCACATCCAGCTGACTCAGTCCAAGAGTGTCCATGGTCTCCTGCAGCTGCTCCATGGAGATGCCAAAAATCTGAGCGATCTGCTCCATAAGCCCCATGGCCGCTGTCCCCAGCACTTCCATGACTGCCTCGAGTTCTTCGGGAGAGAGTTCCTCCCCGGGAGTCTCCACCGCAGCTTCTCCCTTCACAGCACTTGTCTCCCCTTCCTGGGAAGATTTTTCAGGCTGGGCGGTCACTGCTTCCGCCTTCTCCGGCGCCTCTGTGGGTGCCTCCTGGGTGGACGCCACGGTCTCCTGCCTGTCCGTCCTGCCCTGTCTGTTGGACGTATTCTCCTGGACGGTGCCGCCTGTTCCGCCCTGCTTCATCTGGTTATTCCAGACTTTCTGGAATCCTCCCCCATCCGCGGCATTCCTGCCGCCCTGGGCCGGCGCCAGATTTAACAGAGCAGAGCTAAAATCTTTTCCGACTGTACTTGTAGTCATTCCTTACCTCCTTTCCCTGGATTATCTATATAAATATGCCGCTGCCCCGGCCTTGTGAACCTTAATCCGGCTCCCTCATTCTGCCCTGGGCGGCAGTGCACATTTATACCATTGCTCTGACAAGCCCTATGCATCAGGGTTCATCATCTTCATAACCTTTGCCACCATCTCAGAGTTCATCACATTGAGGATGGCGGCCCTCTCCTCCGCCGTCAGCGCATTCAGCACCCTTGCCGCAAGATTCAAATCATTCAGCTCCTCCAGTGATGTAGCGGCCGCCTTGGGTTTCATAGCGGCAAATGTCTTGGCATAATCCTGGAACTGGCTGCTCTCCTGCTGCTGCAGCATAACCTGCTTGGCGAGAGTCTCCGCTGTGGTGGGATCCATGGATTCATAATATTTCAGGTAGGCGTCAAGACCAGGTCCCTTTTCGGAGTACACCACTTCCTGATAAAATTCATTCTTAATTCGCTGAAACTCCACCTGCTTCTGTTCAAACTCCTGAAGCCGCAGTACCTCCGCCTTCAAGCTCTCCAGATCTGCATCCTTGGAGTTTGAAGCTGTCTGAGCCCGCTCCAGCTCCAGTTCCAGCTGCCTGATATAGTCCACCGCCTCTTTCAGATTTGTATATCCGCCATAGCCCTCCTCCGTCTCTTCTCCGTCCACAGAAGGAGAAGAGGTACCGGGCAGGATCATGTTCAGAACGGGGACATCCTTCAATATGGGAGAAAGGACACTGCTTCCGAATCCGCCGATGTCCATTTTCACAATGACACAGGCCACCGTAAGCCACAGCACCACAATCAGTATGGTGGCAAAAAGTGTCACAAGGCCGCCTCCTCCGTCCTCGCCCAGGTCTTCCTCCTGTTTGGCGATCTCGGCCGCCCGGCGCCTTGCCTCCTTTCGCTGTGCCTTCTGCTCCTGCTTAAACTGCTTCTTTTCTTCTTTCAGCTTTGATCTCTCCTCCGCCACTGCAGCGGCGGTCGGATTCATTTCCTTTGCCATAATCCTCTCCTAAACAGGCACCTGCACCCTGTCTTCCAAGCTCCTGCGCTGTCCGTAGGTATAGCTGGTCAACTGGTCTATCTCCTTGCTCTCCTGCTTCTTTTCTTCCATAAGAAACTGCTGGAAGGCCTTCTCTTTCAGCTTCTCATGGGTCTTCCGCTCCATGATCACTTCCTCCAGACGCTGTCGGGCCTTCTCCAGATTCCTTTTGGCGTCCTCCACATTGAAGCGCTGTTTTTCTATATAGTCCTCCATACAGAGGATTGCTGTCTTGTTCTCTTCGATCTTCCTTAAATTCAGCGTGCCCTCCAGGAGCCTCTTCCGCTCCTGTTCATAGCCCTTCTTCCTGTCCACCAGGGCCTGCAGCCGCCTCTCTTCCTCGTCCAGAGCCGCCTTGGCAGCGGAAAACTCCTGCTTTGCCTGGGTCTCCAGCTTCATCTTAATGTTCAGAATACTCTGCATGGAATACCGAAATCTTGCCATGGCCGTCCCCCCATGCCTTTTCTGTTCTATGTAGATACACTGTTATGTAAAGAGTCCCTTCAGCATGGAAATGCTGTCTTCAAATTCAAACTTCTCATCCACATCCTGGCACAGGAACTGGTTCACCGCGTCAATCTTGGATATGGCATAGTCTATGGATGGATTACTTCCGTTCTTATAAGCTCCGATATTGATCAGATCCTCCGCCTCGGCGTAGGTGGCCAGAACATTTTTCAGCTTGCCCGCCGCCTGCTTATGGTCTTTGGCCGCAATCTGACTCATGCATCTGGAGATGCTCTGGAGAATGTCAATGGCCGGATAGTGATTTTTATGCCCCAGTTTCCGGTCCAGCATAATATGTCCGTCCAGAATACTGCGGGCAGTGTCCGTGATGGGTTCGTTAAAATCGTCCCCGTCCACAAGCACGGTGTAAAGCCCTGTAATGGAACCCTGCTCCGCGCATCCGGACCGCTCCAGGAGCTTGGGCATCTCCGAATACACGCTGGGAGGATATCCCCTGGTCACCGGAGGCTCTCCGCTGGCCAGGCCGATCTCCCGCTGGGCCATGGAAAAGCGGGTCAGGGAGTCCATCATCAGCAGTACATCCTTTCCCCTGTCCCTGAAATACTCTGCAATGGCCGTGGCTGTCTTGGCTGCCTTGTTCCTCTCCAGGGCCGGCCTGTCGGAGGTGGCAACCACCACCACAGAGCGCTTCATCCCCTCGGTGCCCAGATCCCTTTCAATAAATTCCCGCACCTCACGCCCCCGCTCCCCGATAAGAGCGATGACATTGATATCCGCCCTGGTGTTGCGGGCAAACATCCCCATGAGAGTGGACTTGCCTACGCCGGAACCGGCAAAGATGCCAATACGCTGTCCTTTGCCCACCGTGATCAGTCCGTCCACGGCCTTCACCCCCAGGGGAAGCACCTCGTCAATGAGCTTCCGGCTCAGAGGATCCGGGGGCATGGCCTCCACCATGTAGGACACTCCCTCAAACTGGCTGCCGTCCAGAGGATGCCCCAGTCCGTCCAGCGTCCTGCCCAGGAGCCCGTCGCCCACGGCCACCTGCAGGGGAAGACCTGTGTTCTCAACCAGGCACCCCGCCCCAATTCCCTCCACACTGCCGTAGGGCATCAGCAAGGTTTTCCTGTCCTTAAATCCCACCACTTCCGCAGGGATCGCATGTCTCTCCTCCCCCTCGGAAAGGATCTCACAGATATCCCCCAGTTTCGCGTCAGGACCGGCGGACTCAATGGTGAGTCCCACCACATTGACCACCCTGCCCTTTTTCTTGTACAGGGTCTGGTCCATTATTTTATTGTATTTCTGGAAATCCACGTTTACCCCGCGCAAAAATTCCGTCCTCCTCGTATCCGTTATTTATACTGCACGCCAATTAAATTTGCAGCACAACCCGACTGCAGACCGCCAGCCAGGTACTTTTCCAGAAGCATCACTGTAAATCCTGGCGGTCTGCAGTATAGGTCGCTTCCTTCGTCCAGGACAGGAGCTGCAGTCTCCGGGTCAGCTCTGTCAGCTGAGTATCCAGTCCGCAGTCAAAGATACCCCCGTCCGTCTCTATCATGCACTCATTCTTTCCCAACGTCAGATCCTCCACCACATCCACCGTACAGCTGCCGGACACGGCTCCCGCCAGAATCTGCTTTTTCTGCATGGTGACATAGGGATAATCTTCCTTGGACACATGAATTATGTAATTCCGGCTTCCTTCCAGTTCATGCACCGCCGTGGAGATCAGGTAGTTGAGTACATCCCTGTTGGCGGACAATTCCACATGGAAAAAGTGCTCATAGATGGCTGTAATAGTGTCCACAAACTGGGGTTCCAGCACGTCAATCTGCTGCTGGTAGATCTCCTCCAGCTCCTGGGCCTTCTCCAGGTACTCCCGCTCCATGGCATCCACCTGTTCCTGGGCCTGGGCCATTCCCTCGTTGAATCCCTGCTGTCTGGCCTGGTCAAGAACCTGGTCCTTCTCCTGCCTGGCCTGATCCCTGCTCTGGTCTATGAGCCGGGCAGCCTCAGCCTCAGCCTCAGCCAGCAGCGCCTGGGCTTCCTCCTGGGCTTTCTCCAGAATGGCCTGGGCCTCCTCCCCTGCCTTGATCACATTGCCGGAGAGCGCTCCCTCCGGAGGCAGGCTGATATGTTCTGTGGGCCCCAGGCCGGAGACAAATCCATCCGAATCCCCCGGATGACCTTCCTCCCCGGAGGGTTCCACAATCCCCAGAGCCTCCCGGCGCCGGCGCAGCAGCTCATTGCTGTCAATGATCCTGGTCTCCTCCTGAGCCACGCTGACATACTTCACCAGATTTTTAGACAACAATCTCGTCACCTCCGCCTCTGGAGATTACGATCTCGCCGGAATCCTCCAGCTTCCTGATGATGCTGACAATCTTCTGCTGTGCCTCCTCCACATCCTTCATACGGACAGGACCCATGAATTCCATGTCCTCCTTGATCATGACAGCCAGACGTTTGGACACATTGTTGAAGATTGCATTCTGCACTTCTTCGTTTGCACTCTTCAGAGCCATGGCAATGTCATTGTTCTCCACATCACGCAGCACGCGCTGGATAGCTCTGTCGTCCAGGAGCAGAATATCCTCGAACACGAACATCTTCTTCCTGATCTCCTCTGCCAGCTCCGGATCTTCCGTCTCCAGAGTCTCCATAATATGGCGCTCTGTTCCCCGGTCCACCGTGTTGAGGATTTCCACCACCGCGTCCACGCCGCCGATAATAGTATAATCCTGATTTACCAGACTTGCCAGCTTGGACTCCAGCACCTTCTCCACCTCCTTGATCACGTCGGGACTGGTGCGGTCCATGACGGCGATACGTTTTGCCACGTCCGCCTGCCTCTCCGGCGGCAGCGCCGACACGATAAGTGCCGCCTGCTGGGGCGCCAGGTAGGACAGAATCAGGGCAATGGTCTGAGGATGCTCATCCTGGATAAAGTTGATAAGCTGTGTGGCGTCGGTCTTGCGGACGAACTCGAAAGGCTTCACCTGCAGGGATGCCGTCAGCTTGCCAATCACATCCAGGGCCTTCTCCGCACCCAGGGCCTTCTCCAACAGATCCTTTGCGTAGCCGATGCCGCCCTCCGCGATATACTGCTGCGCCAGACAGATCTCATAGAACTCGTTGATTACGTCTTCCTTTACCTGAGGGGTCACGCTTCTGGTATTGGCGATCTCCAGGGTCAGTTCCTCGATCTCGTCCTCCTTCAGATGCTTAAAGATCCCGGCGGACCGCTCCGGCCCCAGGGAGATCAGCAGGATGGCCGCTTTCTGCAGCCCTCTGATCCCCTCCTCCTTCGATGCATTCTTTGGCATGTTCTATGTACCTCGCTTTTAATTCCAATCCTCGTTCAGCCAGTTACGCAGCAGGTTCGCCGCAGCTTCGGGATTCTCGTCCACGAATTTCTCCACCATCTTGCGGACCTCAGACTTAGCCTCAGTATCAATATCCTCCACAGTAGCCTCGGGCGCTGTAGCCTGCACCAGCTTCTCCAGGGAAGGAAGCTCTTCCTCCTCCTCTTTCTTCTTCCTGGGTCCCATACTGCGCAGGATCACAAATGCAAGAAGCCCCAGGATCAGCAGAATCAGCACGATACTTGCAATATCCGTGCCGGTGATGCTCAGCCCCTCCTTGTCGTGGAAAACAGGCGTCTCATATGCGATGATGGAGATTTTGTCCTCGCTGATACCGCTGGCAGCGGCCACCATCCGGTAGAAATCCTCGTCCACCTCCTGCTTGATATCCGCCCCGTTGGCCTCCTTGAAATCTTCCCAGGTCATGCCACCGTCCAGGAGTCCCTGCCTTTTGACATTCTCCTCGTAATACTCTCTGACCTTGATCATGGACACCGAGATGGACGACTCATCAAACTTGATGGAACCTGCCGGGATGGATACCAGACTGTCAGATACATTGTTCTGGTAGCGCACCGACTCTTCCTGGGAAGAACTGCTGCTGCTCCCATAGTCAGGATTCTCGTACCCTGTCAGGTCTCCTCCATTGGAATCCGTCCCCGGGTATCCCTCCACGCCGCTGGTGGACTCGGAGTTGAAGGTATCCCTCTGCTCCACCATCCCCTGATCATATCCCTCTGCGGGGGAATATTCCCTGATCTTATTTTCATAAGCGGCGAAATCCACTACCACATTGCTGGCCACATCAATCATCTGGAACTGATTCGTTCCAAGGAGTACCCTTCTGACCTGGTTGTTCAGCGTGTTCTGGGCCTGGGCCTGGAGCTCCAGCATGGAGCTGGCCGGTCCTGAAGGGGAATAGTCGTCCCCGCCGGCAAACAGAATGTTCATGTTCTGGTCCAGAATGGTGATGTTTGCAGTGGTGCTGTTCCCCAAAAAGGTCGCCGCCGCCTTGGCCATGGCCGTTGCATTGGCCGTGGTAAAGTCATCCGTCACATCCACGTGGATATACGCGGAAGCCTCCTGCTTCTGGGCGGCGGAACTGAGCGTCCCCGTCTGGCTGGGCCTTTCGATCAGAACTGTCACCTTCTTCACAGGAGTGGACATCATAAACGCATTCTCCAGCTCCTTCTGCAGGTAATCCTTATACATGTTTTCCCGGTCTGCCGAAGTGGAGGACATGCTGGTCTCCACAAAGGAGGAATATGACAGGCTGTCCGGCACATACCCCGCAGCAC
>CAJUNZ010000032.1:20456-28255 GCA_910587755.1 uncultured Acetatifactor sp.
CTGCGACTCCTGGCTGACCAGCACTTCGACAGTACGGGCGTCCGCCGACTCCCTGTGGGTGATGCCCGCCTCATTCAGAATGTCAATGATCTTAGCTGCCGATTCCCTGCTCTCATAGGTGCCAAGCTCAATATATTGAGGCCTGCTAAAGGTATACATGATGATAACAAAAGTAAAAATCACAGCCGCCGCCATGGCTACGATTATTGTCTTTTGCTTGTTGGTAAATTTATTCCACCATTTCAGTATTTTCCCCGGTATCTCTTTCAGCTTGTCAGCCATGGTACTTCTCCCCTAGTCATTTCTTTCATTCCCAACCTTTCATTGCCGCAGCCCTCCAAAGAGGTTCCTTGCCGCCTCCCGGAGGGCTGTGCGCCGCCAGAACTGCATGCAGCCCCAGCCGTACAGCAGCTGTTTGTACAGCCAAAGCTGCGATACAGCCGGGACTGCGCTTTCAGTCCCTTAAATCTGCATCTGCATGAGTTCTTTGTAAGCCTCCAGCAGCTTATCGCGGACAGACACCGTGTACTGCAGAGCCGTGGAAGCCTTCTGCAGGGCAATCGTCAGGTCATGGGCATTCTCCGTCTCACCCATGGCAAACTTGATTTCTTCATTCTCTGCATCCGAAAGATACTCATTAGTGGTCTTGATATTGTCAATGGCGCTGTTCAGGAAAGCGTCAAACAAAGTTCCCTCCGCTTTCTTGTCCTGCTTCTCCAGAATTCCTGCCAGTGTAGTGCGCTCTGTCCCGGCAATCTTCCCCGCGCCGTCCAGCGCCTCTAATGCATTTATTTTCCAATCCATGTTCCTTCTGCCTTGCCTTCCCTGATGCCCGCCGCCCCTGTGGAGCCTTAAAATATTATGCGCGGACACAAAATTTATGTATAAAACTTTGTTTTATGATTCATATTATATAGAGAGTAAAAGGAATTTACACAATAAGCTCCAGGCCCTTCTGGACGATGGCCTTGCTGGCGTTAAAGGCCGTGGAATTTGCCTCATAAGCGCGGCTTGCATCGATCATATTGGTCATCTCTGTGATAATGTTTACATTGGGGTAAGTCACATAGCCGTTCTCGTCCGCATCCGGATGGGACGGATCGTAGACCATGTTCATCTCCGTGGCATAATCCTCGTGCAGGCCTGTCACCTTCACACCCTTGCCCGTGGCGCCAAATCCGTGAATGGACTGGCTCACAATATGGTTGTGGTCAGGATAGGCGCGCATATGGCTGTGAGCAGCCTCTCCCAACACATGTTCAAAACTCAGTCCCCTGCCCTTTTCGGCAAAGCTCACCAGTTTCCTGCGGTAGGGGGTGCCGTCCGCCGTCCTGGTGGTATTGGCATTGGCCACATTCTCCGATATGACGTCCATGCGATATCGCTCCGCCGTCATGCCGGAAGCATTGATATTAAAAGCCGAAAACATGCTCATGTTTTATGATATCTCCTTCCTGGCGGTGCCCGCTACTTCAGAACAGCCTGCATATTGCTGAATTCCTGCTTGATGGCCGTCATAAGCCCCTGATACTTCAGCTGATTTTCAGCCAGCATGACGCCCTCATTGTCAACATCCACGTTATTTTTGTCCAGGCGGTAGGAAAATCCTGAGAAATCGGTGTATACCTGCCCCACAAGACGATTCATCTTCAGGGAGGAAACTTTGGAGTCCATGGATTGGTAATGGTTCTGGCCCAGGGCCTTCTTCAGCACAGACTCAAACGCCACATCCTGCCTCTTATAACCTGGAGTATCCACATTGGACAGATTGTTGCCGATGGCTTCATTGCGCAGCCAGCTGGCGTCCGCCGCCCTGTCCAGTACATTCACATAATCAAATACGTTAGACTGAAACATCTCTTCGCTCCTTTCTTTCGGATTTCAAGACTCTTTATCAAATTTACCCATTCTCTCCTATTATAATTCTTTTTGCGGAAATACACAATAGGGTTGCGCTAATTTACAAAAATTTACTCCATGGAAGCAGGCCATTCAAGCCATTCCAATTCCCCAACCACATAAAAAGGACTTATTGCCTTCTCAATAAATCCTTTTACCATTCTGCGGCATCCTGCCATTCGTCAATTTTCCTATGTAGCGTGGGACTTCTGGCGCTTAAGCTCCTCAATCTCGTCAAACACCACATCATTGAGTACTTTAATATAAGTCCCCTTCATACCTGACGAACGGGACTCAATGACCCCTGCGCTCTCAAACTTCCTCAGGGCATTCACAATTACAGACCGGGTAATCCCCACCCTGTCCGCAATCTTGCTGGCCACCAGAATGCCTTCCATGCCGTTGAGCTCTCCAAAAATATGGGTGATGGCCTCCATCTCAGAGAAAGAGAGGGTGCTGATGGCAGACTTTACCACCGCCTGTTTGCGGGTCTCCTCCGCGCTCTCCTCGTTCACCGCCCGGAGCATCTCCAGGCCCACCACCGTGGTTCCGTACTCGCACAAAATAATATCATCAATATCATACTGTGAATCGCATTTATAGGCAAAAAGCGTCCCCAGTCTCTCCCCTGCGATCTCAATGGGCGTAATAATCGCCTGAAATTTCCTGATATCCGGCTCCTCAAACCCAAGAGCCTCCAGGTTTACATTCTCTTTGGTGGAAAGGACCCCCAGAAGGCGCTCGTTGAGCAGGGAGTCTATAAAGCCTCCCACGGATTCTTCCATCAGCTCCCCGATACAGCCGATTCCCTCCGCCCGGCCTGTGCCGAGCACTTTCCCTTTGCGGCTGATCACCAGTACGTTGGAATTCAGGATTTCACGCATCACCTTGCAGATGTCATTGAACACAACTTTGCTGGAGCTGTTGTTATGCAGTAGTTTGCTGATTTTCCTGGTCTTATCCAGAAGCTGTACGCCGCTCATATCCGTCCCTCCGCTTTTGTCGCACGTACCGGGCCGCTCTTCACCTGCCTCTCTCTGGGGCGTATGTGAATTTCCGCCCGGCCACTTCCTGCACACATAACATCATACCACAGGTACATGCCTGTTGACAATGAATTAATTATTAATATTTTTAACCAATTTTTCAGACAATTTATGGAATCCGCACTGGGCATCTGCACAGACAAGCTTGTTCCCCTTTATCAGCAGAGCGGACCCGCACTGGGGACAGTTTTCTCCTGAAGGCTTCTGCCAAACCATAAAGTCGCATTCCGGATTGTCTATGCACCCGTAATACTTTCTTCCTTTCTTGGTTTTCTTCAGCACCACATCCTTGCCGCACTTGGGACAGGCGACTCCTATCTTCTCAAAATAGGGCTTGGTATTCCTGCACTCGGGAAATCCCGGACAGGCCAGAAAGCGGCCGTGAGGGCCGTACTTGATCACCATCTGCCTGCCGCACAGATCGCAGACTTCATCGCTGACCTCGTCCGCAATGGATACATGCTCCAGTTCCTTCTCCGCCGCATCCACCGCCGTCTCCAGGTCGGGATAGAAATTGGAGACTATCGTCTTCCACTTCACCTGCCCTTCCTCCACGCCATCCAGAAGAGCCTCCATGTTGGCGGTAAAATTCACATCCACAATGCTGGGGAAGGCCTCCTTCATCATGCCGTTTACCACCTCTCCCAGCTCTGTCACATAGAGATTCTTCTCCTCCTTTGTCACATAGCGTCTGGCCAGAATGGTAGTGATGGTGGCCGCGTAGGTGCTGGGACGTCCTATCCCCAGCTCCTCCATCTCTTTCACCAGGGCGGCCTCCGTGTAGTGGGCCGGTGGCTGGGTAAAATGCTGCCTGGGGTCAAAGGACACGAGAGAAAGTTCACTGTCCTTCTCCAGGGTGCCTCCCAGAATCCCCTCCTCCTCCTTCTCGTCCCCGGGACTGTATACGCTCAAAAAGCCGTCAAACTTCAGTGAAGAAGCCGCCAGGGTAAAGATATGGGCCTGCTCGTCCGGCGTCCCTTCCGCCGCCCCCCGGATCTTCACCGAGGTGGTTTCGTACTTGGCGGCGCACATACGGCTGGCCGTAAACCGCTTCCAGATCAGCTGATAGAGCCGGAACAGATCCCGGGAAATCTGGTCTTTCACCGCTGTGGGCAGTCTTTCAATGTCTGTAGGACGGATGGCCTCGTGAGCGTCCTGGATTTTCTGGGACGTCTTCTTCTCCCCCTGCTCCTCCAGAAGGTATTTCTCCCCGTACTGGGCAGTGATATAAGCTGCCGCCGCCGTCCGGGCATCCTGGGACACGCGGGTGGAGTCGGTACGCAGATAGGTGATCAGACCCACGGTGCCCTCCCCTTTGATGTCCACTCCTTCGTAGAGCTGCTGGGCCAGACGCATGGTCTTCTGGGTAGAAAAGTTCAGCACTTTACTGGCCTCCTGCTGCAGGGTGGAAGTGGTGAAGGGAAGGGGGGGCTTTTTTGTCCTCTCGCCTTTTTTTACCTCCGCCACAGTGAAGTGTGCTTTTTTCAGGGCTTCCATAATGGCATCGGCCTGCTCCTTGTTCTCAATCCCCTGCTTCTCCCCGCCCCTGCCGTAATACTTGGCGCTGATGGGCTTCTTCTCCCCGCCGGGAAGCAGATTCACCTCCAGTGTCCAGTACTCTGTGGGGATAAAGGCGTTGATCTCGTCCTCTCTGTCGCACACAAGGCGGAGCACCACGGACTGCACTCTCCCGGCGCTTAAGCCTCTCTTGATCTTTTTCCACAGCAGAGGGGAGATCCGATAGCCCACCATGCGGTCCAGCACCCGGCGGGCCTGCTGGGCATCCACCAGATTCATATTGATTTCCCTGGCGTTTTTCAGGGATTCTTTCACTGCGTTTTTGGTGATCTCGTTAAAGGTGATCCTGTAAACCTTTTTCTCCTCCAGCTTTGACTGCAGCTTCAGCGCTGTCAGCAGGTGCCAGGAGATGGCCTCCCCCTCCCGGTCAGGGTCGGTGGCCAGGTAAATCTTCTCGGCCTTCTTCACCTCCCTGCGCAGGTTCGCCAGGATATCCCCCTTTCCTCTGATGGTAATATAGCGGGGTTCAAATCCGTGGTCCACATCTATTCCCAGGGCGCTCTTGGGCAGGTCCCGCACATGTCCGTTGCTGGCTACCACTTCATAGTTGGAGCCCAGAAATTTTTTGATTGTCTTTATTTTAGACGGTGACTCTACAATTACAAGGTATTTTGCCATTACATGCTCCCCTTCAAACAATGTTTCGTGAATCACTATACACCAAAAAAAGAAGGGACGCAAGTTTTTCATTTATTTTTATAAAATATTAGTATTTATGGCTGCTGATGTGCTGCCTGCACTCTTTCTCTTTCCTGCCCCTCTCAATGCTCCAGCATATTCTCAATAAAAATCCCATACCCCTTTTTGCTGTCCTGCACCAGCACATGGGTCACGGCCTTTGACAGATTATTTCAATTTGTAACAGCTTCCCCTCAATTTCCCTTCTTTTTTCAATATTCCGTCCTCGACCATTTCCTTCAAGATCTTCAGGGCACGAGAATCCTTCACATTCAGCAGATTCTGGACTTCTCTATTTGTTATTGTTCCTCTCTCTGCTATATATTGAATTATCTTTTTACGATTGTCATTCAATTTATCCGTACTTTTTATCCGTACTTTTCCGTACTTTTCCGTACTTTCCGTCACTTTATCCGTACTTTTTCCAATCCGCGTCTTATCAGGAAGCCGAAATAGATTGATGCGGAAGTTCCCGGCAATTTCCAGTAACTCCGGCTCTTCCAGCCCAAGTTCCTTACATCGCCTGATAATCCTCGGAATCCCGCTCCCCCAATGCTCCATAATATTCATGTACGTAAATGCATACACTATCGCACGGTTCCTGGGTATAGAAATACCTTCTCTGATATCCTGCAACCTCAGACTTCCAAACAGCATCCCCGGAGAAGTCACTTCCACCCGGTTATCATACACTGCCACCTGAATGCTTGATGGGTGTAGATAGCTGCGATGAGCCACGGCATTGCAGATCATTTCCCTGATGCAGTCTGTCGGAAGTTCGTATATATCCGTTCGATATAATCCATTA
This sequence comes from uncultured Acetatifactor sp., assembly GCA_910587755.1. GTDB lineage: Bacteria > Bacillota > Clostridia > Lachnospirales > Lachnospiraceae > Acetatifactor. Next base: position 26,466 of record CAJUNZ010000032.1, read on the forward strand.
ATTTCCGAACCCATATTGATATTTCGCAGGACATACTCATAAGCTGCATCCAACTGCGCCACAATATCCCCGTCATATTCTTTTCGGTCGATAAAGACATCCCTTTCCGTTCCCTTGAATACAGCACATTGGATTGTTGCCTGAGGAAGCAGGTTACTTGTCATAAGCAGAAACGCATTGGTAGGATAATATTTGTCCCCCTTTTTTACCAAAAAACCCCAACTGAGCAGATTCTGTCTGGTCAGACGGTGAATCCCTTCAGCCGCTTCCTGAAATCTACAATGTTCTACCGCATATTGATACATCCTACTGCATAAAAGATTGATTTCATCCTCTGTCACACTCTTTTCCGGGGCGGCATAGGTCTGATCGAAGCAACGGTTAGCCCCTTCAAATTCAAGTTCTTTCAATACAAAAGGATCTGCCGGTCTTGTGGTCCCGGATACCCGGACAAAAGTTCCTTTTTCCTTTCCCTTTGATGTAAGATAATATGGACGCTGGCCTCCTGGCATTATGTTCACGACAATCACTATTTTATCCTCAATAGAGGCCAATGTCACAATGGGAGTAATCATCGGCGTACAGCTGTCACATATCGCCGAAGTAATCCCGTCCATAAGGGAAAAGGCATTTTCCTGCTTGATTCCAACTACATTCAGCGTGCCGTTTTCCACGCCAAATACAATTCTTCCGCCGCTGCCGTTTGCAAACGCGACTACCGTTTTCATGTAAGTTTCGCTTTTTTCCGGTACCATCTGCTTGAATTCGAGATATCCTGATTCTCCGGACATGATTTCTTCTATTGTCATTAAGCATCACCTTCTTTCCCTTTTTCCGGCATGGATTTTTCTGCTTCTGAATTATCTTTTGCCGGCATTGCCAAATAATATTCATCGGACGACATAAATTCCCGGTAATCTATTTCGATATAGCACCAGTCAAGAGCTGTTTCCGGCAGCCCATTTCGCGGAAACAGCCTATTCCCTTCCCAATACTGCTTCCCTCGTTCCTTCAGCCAAGCCGACTGATATTTTTCTCCCAATTCAATCAGGCTTCCGGCTATTTGGGCAGGAGCCTTATCTCTGCCTTTTTTACATTGCTCCAAAGATTCGTAAATCTGCTCCATCAGCTCAAAGTTCTTCTTTCGTGATTCCGTCTGCTGTTCTTGAATCTTTTTACATAAAAAACTCTTGTCTTTGTGTATGCACTCCTTAATACAATCATCACAATAAATACTTTCTTCCAAAATCGGAATATGTGCAACCAGTTCCAGTGCATGCTTCATGGATTCCGGATTCGGCTGTCGCTTGTCCATATCCGGAATCAAATCGCATACCAGAAGCGCCTGTTCGTTTCGGCCCAATCCGCCTCTGCCCGACATATCAGATGTCTGCCTGTAAATTCCCGGAGACACTCCATGATAAATATTTGCCGTTCCCATTTCAATGCTCTTTTTCTTACGTTCCTTTTCGTCATCCCACGAATTCTGGCCAACAAAACAGCTCCCGCCATTCGCCAATTTCCCGGCCCCGTTGCAAAAAACCATACTCGTCCCTGAGCCTAAATAATTTGCCTGTCCTAAAATATAATAGTCTGCGGCACGTGTAGTGCAAGCAGGCACCAGAAGAATCGGCCTGCGGTTCCCTTTTCCCTTTCTTCGGTAAAGCGATATTGCTTCTCCATATTCTTGAATGTCCTTCAACATTTTTTCCTCATATTCCTCAAATTTCAAACACCTAGTATAGCGTATTCAAAGTTTATGTGGAAAATCATATCTCAAGCTCATCCAT
>CAJUNZ010000033.1:0-1996 GCA_910587755.1 uncultured Acetatifactor sp.
AGCTGTGCTGCAATACCATCGTGCAGTATGTGAGGGCCATGAAGAATCAGACCGGGGCCGCTCTGACAGTGCACACCATTGCGGACGGTCAGGCGGAGGCCATGGAATTTCTGGCGGATAAAACCACCAGGCACTGCGGAGAACCTTTGAAGAGCCTGAAATTGAAGAAGGGAGTCCTGGTGGTGAGCATCGTCAAGGGCGCCAGGCTGGACATCCCTAACGGCGATTCCAGCTTCCATGCAGGCGATACCGTCTATATAGTCACAGAGAGGGAGAAAGGAATCTGCCAGCTAAATGACATCTTTGAGTAATGTTTCCCTAAAATGCCTTTGGAGAAGGCAGTGCGGGGGAGTAGGGGCCTGATATGAACTTTAAAATGATGGGAAGATTCATAGGCAAGATCCTGGTGGTGGAAGCCGTTTTTATGGTGCCCGCCATGATGATCAGCCTGTGGGAGGGGGAGGCCGACGCAGTGAGGGCTTTCCTGTGGAGCCTGGCCGGGATCATGGCTGTGGCCGGAGTGCTGCTTGCGGCGGGCCGTGGGTGTGAGAAGAAATTTTATGCCCGGGAGGGGCTTGCCTGTGTGGGTATCAGCTGGATCGTTATGAGTCTGCTGGGCTGCCTGCCTTTTTATATTTCCGGGGTGATCCCGGATTTTGTGGATGCTTTTTTTGAGATTGTCTCAGGATTTACCACCACGGGAGCTTCCATTCTGCCGACGGTGGAAGGACTGCCGAAGGGGATTCTCTACTGGAGGAGCTTCAGTCACTGGCTGGGGGGCATGGGGGTTCTGGTGTTTCTGCTTGCGGTGACTTCCGCAGGGGGCGGTGACAACGGATTTACCCTGCATCTGCTGCGGGCGGAGAGCCCGGGGCCCAATGTGGGAAAACTTGTGCCGAAGATGAAGCAGACCGCAGGTATTTTGTATGTGATCTATATTCTGCTGACGATTCTGGATATTGTGTTCCTTCTGCTTGGCGATATGTCTCTCTTCGAGGCTGTGTGTACCGCTTTTGGAACCGTTGGCACCGGAGGCTTTGGCGTCAGAAATGACAGCATAGCAGGGTACAGTCCATATATTCAGAATGTGTGCACGGTGTTCATGTTTCTGTGCGGGGTGAACTTTACCTGCTATTATCTGCTGCTTTTGAAACAGTTCAAGAGCGTATTTTTTGACGAGGAGCTGAAAAGCTATGTGGCGGTGACGGTGGGGAGTATTCTGCTGATCACCATGAACCTGAAGGGATTTTATGACACTGTAGGCGAAACCATACGGCATGCGGCGTTCCAGGTGGTGACTATTATGACCACTACCGGATTTGCCACCACCGATTACGAGCTCTGGCCAGGGTTCTCCAAGGCGGTTCTGATGTGTCTGATGATTATCGGCGCCAGTGCCGGAAGCACCGGGGGAGGCTTTAAGTTCAGCCGGGCTCTTTTAATGCTGAAGAGCCTGCGGAGAAGCGTGCTGCAGGTGGTGCATCCCCAGAAGGTGCAGGTAGTGCGCATGAATGGGCAGCCCATAGAGGAAAAAGTGCTCCAGAATACCAATGCCTATCTGGCGGCCTATGTGGTCATTGTGGTGGGAAGTTACCTGCTTATCTCCGTGGACGGATTTTCCTCCACCACCAATTTTTCCGCAGTGCTTGCCTGCGTCAACAATATCGGCCCGGGCTTTGACATGGTGGGACCCACCTGCAATTTTGCCTCCTACAGCGTCTTCTCCAAGCTTGTACTCATATTTGACATGCTGGCAGGAAGACTGGAAATCTTCCCCATCCTCATGCTCTTCTCCAGATCCTCCTGGAAACACCGCTGAGATGGGGCGTTGAAGAGGGGGGATGGAACTGAAATAAAAAGAAACAAAAACAGTCTCGAAACGGAAACGCCCGGAAGAAAATCCGGACAGATGCCCTTGTGGCCGGAATTTCTTCCCTGGAGGGGCGTTGGAGAGAAGAGACGGAACTGGAATAAAAGAGACGGGACTGGAATAAAA
>CAJUNZ010000033.1:2096-26723 GCA_910587755.1 uncultured Acetatifactor sp.
GGGCGTTGGAGAGAAGAGACGGAACTGGAATAAAAGAGACGGGACTGGAATAAAAAACAGTCTCGAAACGGAAACGCCCGGAAGAAAATCCGGACAGATGCCCTTGTGGCCGGAATTTCTTCCCCACAAGGGCGTTGGAGAGAAGAGACGGGACTGGAATTAGAAGGAGAACAGATATGATTAAATTGACACCGCCCATGGGGTGGAATTCCTGGAACACCTTTGGGGAGAAGATTCATGAAAAGATGATTTTTGAGACGGCGGATGCCATGGCGGCGGAGGGGCTGCCGCAGAAGGGTTATGAGTACCTGGTAATTGACGACTGCTGGTCATTGAAAGAGAGGGACGCCCTGGGGCGTCTGGTGGCAGACCCGGAGAAATTTCCCAACGGCATGAAAGCCGTGGCGGATTATGTCCATTCCAAGGGATTGAAATTCGGCATGTACTCCTGTGCGGGAAATCTCACCTGCGCAGGCTATCCCGGCAGCTTTGAACATGAATTTGTGGATGCCCGCACTTTTGCAGAGTGGGGCGTGGACTTCCTGAAATATGATTACTGCTATCACAGCCCCATTATTCCCGGGAAATACCTGTACCGCCGCATGGGGCTTGCCCTGGAGAACTGCGGCAGGGACATTCTGTTCAGCGCCTGTTCCTGGGGAGCGGACGAGACCCACGAGTGGATCAAGACCACCAGCTCCTCCATGTGGCGTTCCACTTTGGACATATTTGACACCTGGGATTCTATCAAGGATCTGGTGAAACAGCAGGAAAAACTGCATCCTTACAATGGAGTGGGCTGCTTCAACGACATGGATATGCTTGTGGTGGGCATGTACGGCAAGGGAAATGTGGGCCTGAAGGGCTGTAACGATGTTCAGTATAAGACCCATTTCTCTATCTGGGCGTTTATGGGTTCTCCTCTGATGATTGGCTGCGATGTGAGAAACTTGAACGACGAGACCAGAAAAATTCTGGGCAATGAGGAGATCATCCGCATCAACCAGGACAGAACCTGCAGACAGCCGGTAAAACTGCACGGCACCTGGACCGGAGACGAGCTTCTGCTCTACGCCAGACAGCTTGAAAACGGCGATTTGGCCATAGGCATGTTTAATCTGAGCGACGGAAAAGCCTGCGCCAGGGTGAACCTGGATGAACTGGGACTTCCCCTCAGCACCGGCATGACCCTGGAGCTGAAGGAGCTCTGGACCGGGGAGGTCAGCGGAGTGAAGAACGCCACCATCATCCGGGAGCTGGAGCCCTATGACTGTGCGGTATTCCGGGCAAAGCTGGTGGAGCTGTAATGAGTGCCTGCGCACAGTGCGGCAGGGGGCTGACCTTCAACGAGATTGGCGCCAACAAAAAGTTTGTCAGCAGGCACAGCACCCAATATCTGTGCAAGAGCTGCCTGGCTGTAAAGCTGGATGTGACCCAGGAGGAGATCGACCGCAAGATTGAGCAGTTCAGGCTGCAGGGCTGTGAACTCTTTGTATAGACAGGGCTGCTTGAGGAAAAAAATATCTTGCAAATTACACAGGAAACGTGTAAGATAAAGAAATCAGGGCTGCATGACTGACGGAAGTAGGAGAACCTACAGGGAGTGCGGCATTCAACCGAGCCGACCGTCTGGGCACCGCAATATTCGGCGGCACCCCAGAGGGCCGGCTTTTTGCGGTAGAAATACAGTTCCGGAACTAGATATGGAGGAAACCAAGATGCTGCAGGAAGAATTAAAAAACAACGCCTATCCCGGCAGGGGAATCATCATCGGGCGGACCACGGACGGGAAGAAGGCTGTGGCGGCCTATTTCATCATGGGCAGAAGTGAGAACAGCCGCAACCGCATTTTTGTGCAGGAAGGGGAGGGCATACGCACGGAAGCTTTTGAGCCCTCCAAAATGACGGATCCAAGTCTTGTAATCTATGCGCCGGTGAGGGTTCTGGGAAATGATACCATTGTTACAAATGGGGATCAGACGGATACCATCTATGAGGGCCTTGAGAAAGGGCTGACCTTTGAGCAGTCTCTGAGAAGCCGGGAGTACGAGCCCGACGGCCCCAACTATACGCCCAGGATTTCCGGCCTGCTCCATCTGGAAAAGGGCAGTTTTTCCTTTGCCATGTCCATTCTGAAAAGCAACGGCGGAGATCCTTCCTGCTGCTGCAGACATACATTTACTTATGACAATCCCGCACCGGGGGAGGGACGCTTTCTGCACACCTACATGCACGACGGCAACCCCCTGCCCAGCTTTCAGGGGGAGCCCAAAAGAATTTCCATAGAAGGAGATATCGATTCCTTTGGGAGCATGCTCTGGGAAAGTCTGAACCAGGAGAACAAGGTCTCCCTCTTTGTGAGGTATATTGACATTGCCACCGGGGAATATGAAACGCGGATCCTGAACAAGAACCAGTGAGAGCGGCAGCCCCTGTTTCCCGGCAGGGGAGAAGAGAGGAAGAAACATGAAAGAAATTGAATTAAAATATGGATGTAATCCCAACCAGAAACCTTCCAGAATCTATATGGAGGACGGGAGGGAACTGCCCGTCACCGTGCTGAACGGCAGGCCGGGCTATATCAATTTTCTGGATGCCTTCAACGGCTGGCAGCTGGTAAAGGAGCTGAAGGAGGCCACGGGCCTTCCTGCGGCGGCCTCTTTCAAGCATGTCTCCCCTGCAGGGGCGGCGGTGGGGCTTCCCCTGGACAGCACCCTGGCACAGATCTACTGGGTGGAGGATCTGGGAGAACTCTCGCCTCTGGCCTGCGCCTACGCCAGGGCAAGGGGGGCGGACAGAATGTCCTCCTTCGGGGATTTCATCGCCCTGTCCGACGTGTGCGATGTGGACACGGCCAGGCTTATCAAGAGGGAAGTGTCCGACGGCTGTATTGCCCCAGGTTATACCCAGGAGGCCCTGGCGCTGCTGAAGGCCAAAAAGGGCGGAAACTACAACGTGATTCAGATGGACGAGACCTATGAGCCTGCGCCCCTGGAGAGAAAGCAGGTGTACGGCATTACCTTTGAACAGGGACGGAATACCCTGGATGCAGGGGACGGTTTGCTGTCCAACCTTGTGACTGCCAACAAAGAAGTGCCGGAAGCGGCGCTGACGGATATGAAGATTGCTCTGATCACTCTGAAGTACACCCAGTCCAACTCCGTGTGTTATGTGAAGGGCGGGCAGGCCATTGGCATCGGCGCCGGACAGCAGTCCAGAATTCACTGCACCAGGCTGGCAGGCACCAAGGCGGACAACTGGTTCCTGCGCCAGTCCCCCCAGGTTATGGGGCTTGAGTTCGTGGACGGCCTGGGCCGGGCGGATCGGGATAACGCCATCGACGTGTATATTGGGGACGAGTGCATGGACGTGCTGGCGGAGGGTGCGTGGGAGCGTATCTTCAAAGTGAAGCCCCCGGTGTTTACCAGGGAGGAAAAACGGGCCTGGCTTGACAAAATGCAGGATGTGACTCTGGGATCCGACGCGTTCTTCCCCTTCTCCGACAATATCGAGAGGGCCCATAAGAGCGGCGTGAAGTATATTGCTCAGCCCGGAGGATCTGTCCGGGACGACGCGGTGATAGAGTGCTGTGACAAGTACGGCATGGTGATGGCCTTCACCGGCATCCGACTGTTCCACCATTAAACGGACGGCAGCCTGCCCCAAAATGGGAAAGGAGCCAGGACAAAGAGCCTGGGGGAGAAGCATCCCCCGGGCTCTTTGTAGGTGACAGCTGTAATTGTGTGGAAGCCAAAGAGACGGAGGCTTTATGCTGGAGGGGCTGATCCCTGAGGGGGAATACAAATTGTCCTTGAAAGCTTATGAGAGTATATGTTATAATGCAAATACGTGTATTCAGGAAAGGCATGGTGAGGGCATATGAGTGAGACAGAATCGAAGAATTTTATTGAGTTGATGATCGACAAGGACCTTGCGGACGGGGTATATGACACGGTGTGTACCCGTTTTCCCCCGGAACCCAACGGGTATCTCCACATAGGGCATGCCAAGAGCATCCTGCTCAATTATGGTTTGGCACAGAAGTATCACGGCAAATTTAACATGCGTTTTGACGATACCAATCCCACCAAAGAGGATGTGGAATTTGTGGAGTCCATCAAGGCGGATATCCAGTGGCTGGGGGCTGACTGGGAAGACCGTCTCTTCTTCGCCTCCGACTACTTTGGACAGATGTACGAGGCCGCGGTGAAGCTGATACGGAAGGGAAAGGCCTATGTATCGGACCTGACGGCGGAACAGATCCGGGAGTACCGGGGAACACTGACGGAACCCGGCAGGGAGGATCCCGGCAGCAAGCGCACTGTGGAGGAGAATCTGCGGCTGTTCCAGGAGATGAAGGACGGGAAATACGCCGACGGGGAGAAGGTGCTGCGTGCCAGGATAGACATGGCTTCCCCCAACATTAACATGCGGGATCCGGTCATCTACAGGGTTTCCCATATGGTCCACCACAACACCGGGGATGCCTGGTGTATCTACCCCATGTATGACTTTGCACACCCCATTGAGGATGCCATTGAAGGGATCACCCACTCCATCTGTACGCTGGAGTTTGAGGATCACAGACCCCTCTACGACTGGGTGGTGCGGGAGGTGGAGTATGAGCGTCCTCCCAGGCAGATTGAGTTTGCAAAGCTCTATCTGAAAAATGTGGTTACGGGAAAGCGCTACATTAAGAAACTGGTTCAGGAGGGCATTGTGGACGGGTGGGACGACCCCAGACTGGTGTCCATTGCCGCCCTGCGCCGGCGGGGATTTACCCCGGAATCCATCCAGAGATTTGTGGAGCTCTGCGGGGTTTCCAAGGCACATTCCATTGCGGATTATGCCATGCTGGAATACTGTATCCGGGAGGATTTAAAGACAAAAGCCCCCAGGATGATGGCGATTCTGGACCCTGTAAAGCTGATTATTGACAACTATCCCCAGGGACAGACAGAGGTTCTGACCATGGGCAATAATCCTGAGAATGAAGCTCTGGGCAGCAGGGAGGTTCCCTTTGGCAGGGAGCTGTATATAGAGAGGGAGGACTTTATGGAAGAGCCTCCCAAGAAGTACTTCCGCCTGTTCCCGGGCAATGAAGTGCGCCTTATGGGGGCATACTATGTGACCTGCACCGGATGCGTCAGGGACGAGGCAGGCAGGATCACGGAAGTACACTGCACCTATGATCCTGCTACCAGGGGCGGAAGCAGCCCGGACGGCAGGAAGGTGAAAGGCACCATCCACTGGGTGGCAGCGGAGACGGCGGTGAAGGCTCAGGTGCGCCTGTACGAGAACATTATCGACGAGGAGAAGGGGGTCTACAACGAGGACGGAAGTCTGAACCTGAATCCATCCTCCCTGACGGTGCTTGAGGACTGCTGTCTGGAGCCTGCCTTCAGGGGGGCTAAGGCCTATGAGCGCTTCCAGTTTGTAAGGCAGGGATTCTTCTGTGTGGATGCCAGGGACTCCCGGCCCGAGGCGCTTGTGTTTAACCGGATCGTATCTTTGAAGAGTTCATTTGTCCTGCCGAAGAAGGAGTGAGGGGATGGCTAGGCCCCCATGGAGAATGGAGGAGAAATGGGGATTCTATCAGGCCTGAAAAACCTGGGGCTGGGGAGTCTGGAGGAGGCGGATCTCTATGAAGAGGACAAAAAGGAGGGGTCAAGGAAGAAACCTCCCGCGCCTCCTCCACCCAAGCTTCAGGAAAAAGATTTGATCTACGAGAAGTCTTTCACATGCCCGGTGTGTGACAGCAGCTTTACAGCAAAACTAATGAAGTCCGGCAAGGCGAAAAGTATTGGCTCAGACCAGGATCTGCGTGTCCGGTATGAGGGGATTGACGCCAACAAGTATGATATTGTGATGTGTCCCATATGCGGTTATGCGGCCATGAACCGATATTTTACCAATGTCACCTCCATGCAGGCCAAAGCCATCAGGGAAAAGATCAGCATGACCGTCTGTCTTACAAAGTATGAGGATGAGATCTATTCCTATGAGGAGGCTATGGAGCGGCATAAACTGGCCCTGGCCAGCGCGGTGGTAAAACATGCCAAGACAAGCGAGAAGGCATATATCTGCCTGAAAACCGCCTGGCTTTTCCGGGGCTACAGGGAGAGCCTGGTGGAAAAAGGGGAGGGCAGTGAGAAGCAGCTTCAGAATCTGGAGGGACAGGAAGAGGAATTTCTGGCCAGCGCCTATAAAGGGCTCAAGGATGCCAGGCAGACGGAGCCCTTTCCCATATGCGGCATGAACACTGTTACGGTGGACTACCTGGTGGCTGTGCTGGCCATACGTTTTAAGGAATATGATGTGGCGGCAAAGCTGATGGGGGCAATTCTCACATCGCCCTCCGCCACATCCCGCGTCAAGGACAAGGTCAGGGATCTGAAGGAGCAGGTGATCCAGGAGGTGAAGAGCGGCAAGGGGGTTAAGAAGCAGAGTTGAACGAGATGACATTTCAGCTTCACCCGGAGGGAAGCGGCTGCCTGTATGAGCAGATCTATGAGCATATCAGGAAAGAGATTAAGGAAGGGAAGCTTCTGGCAGGAGAGAGGCTTCCCTCCACGCGCGCCCTGGCGGAATATCTGCAGGTGGCCAGAAGCACGGTGGACTATGCCTATGGGCAGCTTCTCAGCGAGGGTTACATAGAATCCAGGCCCTGCAAGGGTTATTATGCCTGTGCCCTGGAGGAGATGCCCTGGACGGAGGAACCTGGGGGGGAAACCGGGGCGCAGACGCAGTCCGGCGTTCCGCCCCTTTCCGGGGAGGGAGTGATAGACTTTTCTCCCTATGATATCGACATGACCGGCTTTCCCTTCAGCGTGTGGAAAAAGATTACGAAGCATATTCTTACCTGTGCCAACAGCGATCTTTTTGCCAGGGGGGAGGCCCAGGGGGATTACGGGCTGCGCCTTACCATCAGCAGGTATCTCCACTCCTCCCGGGGTGTCAACTGCAGGCCGGAGCAGGTGATTGTGGGGGCGGGAAACGACTACCTGCTTCTGCTGCTGGAGAAGATCCTGGGCCGCCATGTGCGCATTGCCATGGAAAATCCTACCTATAAGAGATCCTATCGGATCTTTCAGTCCTTTTCCTATCCCATCTCCACCGTGGACATGGACGAGTGGGGAATGCGGGCGGACAGGCTGGAGAGGGAAAATGTCAGCGCCGTCTATGTGATGCCCTCCCACCAGTTTCCCACTGGCACGGTGATGCCCATTGGGCGCAGAATGGAGCTGCTGCGGTGGGCGGCCCGGGAGCCGGAACGGTATCTGATTGAGGACGACTATGACAGCGAATTCCGCTTCCGGGGGAAGCCCATTCCGGCCCTGCAGGCTTCGGACAGGCATGGCCGGGTGATTTATCTGGGAACATTTTCCAAAGCAATCGCTCCGGCCATCCGTGTGAGCTTTCTGGTGCTGCCGGAATCTCTGCTGGAGAAGTATCTGCGGGAGTGCGGGTTCTATTCCTGTACTGTGTCCAGGATTGATCAGAGTATTCTGGATGAATTTATCCGGGAGGGGTATTTTGAACGTCATCTGAATAAAATGAGGAAGATCTACCGGGCAAAGCATGAGCTTCTGCTGAATCTGCTTCAGCCTTTCCGGGAGGAGTTTGATATCTCAGGGGAGAACGCGGGGCTCCATCTGGTGCTCACATCCAGAGGGGGAAGCGCAGAAAGGGAGCTTGTCCGCAGGGCCGCAGAGCAGGGGGTGCGGGTCTATGGACTCTCCGAGAGCATGGTGGAGGAAGCGCCGGACAGTGCCTCCGTCCTGCTGGGCTTCGGAGGGCTCTCCGGAGCAGCCATCCAGGAGGGGATGGAACGTCTGGGACAGGCATGGAAGCAGTAGCAACAGCAAAGGCCCGGCGCTGTGTGTCAGCTTCCGGGCCTTTTTGTTCCCGCGGCTCATAAGAAAAGGTGATATTTAGATGCCGCTCTCGTCAAAGAATTCTTCTACCGATTCTGCCTGGTTGTCAGCAGCATCAGCGGCCTGCTCTCCAAGGGGGGTAAAACCCTGCTCTCCAAGAGTGGGAAAACCCTGCTCTCCAAGGGGGGCAAAGCCGCCTTCTGCAGCTTCCGTACTGTTGTCGGCAGCATCTGTAGTCTGCTCTTCAAGGGAATCGGAGCTGTCCTCTGTGTCCTGGGCGGATTCGGGGTTCAGGGAGACATAGTTGCGGCTGCTGTCGGAATCCTTATCCTGGTCTTCACTGAAATCGTCATAGTCATCCTCATCATCTATATTCTGGGAGGAATCTTTCTTCTGCATGAAGAAATAGACGGCTGTGGCTGCTACAGCGCTGATGGCTGCAGTGGTGAGCAGGATTTTGCTAAATTTTTTACCCATGATAACTCCTTTCAACTGGTTTTTTGTGCCAAGTTCATATTAATACTATTTTGGAGAATTGAAAAGGGAATATACTAAATTTACTAAAATTTTATTATTTCGTTTCCGTTTGGGTGGGGATGTGGTAAAATAAAACTATACCCATGAAAAAGCGCAGCAGGGCAGAGGATGAAACAGGAGCGACTTTATGAACAGCAAGTTTTTTGACCTGAAAAAAGAAAAACAGGACAGGATGATTAATGCCGCGCTGAAAGTGTTTGCACTTCAGGGCTACCGGCATGGCAGCACCGACGACATTGTCAGGGAGGCTGCTGTCAGCAAGGGGCTGCTTTTCCACTATTTTGACAGCAAGATCGGGGTCTACAGTTTTGTATATGACTATAGCGCCCGATATATGATACTGGAGCTGCGGACTTCTGTGAGCAGCAGCGAGAAGGATCTGTTCGCCGTGACGAAACAGATTGAACTGGCCAAGATGCATGCCATGAAAGGCTATCCCTATATGCAGCAGTTCCTGAACCGTGCTGTCACAGAGGACTCCTGTGAGGCTCTGGTCTCTGTGGAGGAGAAGCGCAACGCCCTCAGAGGGGCTTATGAGAGCATTGACGCCCAGATTGACTACGGCAGCCTGCCACAGGGAGTGGACGGCGGAAAACTGAGGAAAATGCTGGATTTTACCATCAAGGGACTTTTGGCGGAGCGGTTTCAGGATGCCTCCTTTCAGCCTGAGATGCTCTACCAGGAGATCTGCCAGTATGTGGACATGATGAGACAGATTGTCTACCGGTGAGGGGCGAGGGGTTTCGCTGCCCCGAAAAGGGGCCGGCAGGACTCTGGAACCCGTCCCGGGCCCTTACCGGCTGGATTTGTAGGGGCCGTCCGCCGGATAGCCTCCTTTTAGCTTCTGCATGCCCCGCTGAATGGCATCTCTGGAGTTCTTCCAGTCGGCATCCTTGTTGCAGTGGTCAAATTTTTCCACCATCCAGGACACGTCCTCACCCATGCGCTCCATGTTCCTCTCCATAAGAGGGAGCACTGCGGCGTAGAAATCCTCCCGTTCCCTGTTGGAGAGGCTGCTGTCCGCGGCCTCGCAGAGACGCCCGAAATGGTGCAGGCAGAAGCCTTTGCCCTCCCGGATTTTCCCGCGGAATTCTCCGTCCTGCTTCCAGAGATAGAAAAAGGTGTCCATATATCTGGCGCAGGTGTCCGCAAACTGTCCGCAGATATAGCAGGAATTCTCTTTTTCCCGCACCCACAGGCCAATGGCGTTGTCGCTCTCGGCGGCTTTGCGGAATTTGTCCTTGAAGGAAGTTCTGCCGGGCTTGAAGCCGCAAAACTGGCCCTTCATCTCTTCAATTATTCTTTTGTAATGTGTCTTCAATATCCAGGCATTTCCCAGAGTGTTGCCGTAGTCGAACATCATCTGAAAATGACGCCTGCAGAAGCCTGCCCGGTCGGTCCGGTCCCGGATATCGGATTCCATGTAGGAGGAGCCGCTGCCCAGGACAAAATCCAGCAGATCCTGCTCTACCTTCCTTTCCACAAAGCAGAAAGGGCACTCATCGTCGGCGTTTACCGCGTCGTTTAAAGGAATTGTGTATAATTGTTCTTTCATGTCTCTTATTTTACAATATTTTTTACATAATTGCTACGCTAAAATTAATTTTTTTTAAGTTGAAAAGAGCGGGCGGCAAGGATATTATGATATATAGAAAGCAACGAAAGATGTGATGATTCTTGATATTCAGCAGTGTAGAATTCTTACTCTTTTTCCTTCCGCTTTTTTTGGCAGTGTACGGCCTGACTCCCGCCAGGATGAAAAATATAACGCTTCTGGGGGGAAGTCTTATTTTTTATGCCTGGGGGGAGCCCAGGTACCTGTTGCTGCTCATGGTTTCCGTTCTGGTGAATTTTTATGCCGGGCGGCACCTGGAGGCCAGCCCCAGGGACGGGGAGGAAGAGGGAGACGAAAAATTTCATATGGAGCAGTATGGAAGAGAAGCCTGGTATGGCAGGTCACTCCAGGGAAGGGAGGATCTGGCGGGCTGGGGATCCGGGCCGGAAAGGCAGGACCTGTACGGCGGGGAGGCTGCTTCGGACAGGAGGACCCAGGGCATAAAGCGCAGGCTGTGGCTTGCGGGGGCTGTGGGTTTTAATGTGGGGCTTTTGGTGGCGTTTAAGACGGGACTTGTGCCTGGGGGCCTGCCTCTGGGCATCAGTTTTTATACTTTTCAGAGCCTTTCCTATCTGTTTGACGTGTATAAAGGGATGCGGGCGGAAACTTCCTTTGGGATCTTTGCCACATATCTTGCCATGTTTCCCCAGCTGATCTCCGGGCCCCTTGTCCGCTACAGGGATCTGCAGGGGACCCTGCGCAGCCGGGAATTCCGTGGAAGGGGCCTCCAGGAGGGGCTGAAGGTCTTTACCATGGGTCTGGCGTTTAAAGTGCTTCTGGCGGATCGGATCGGCCTGCTCTGGCAGGAGGTGCAGGTGACAGGATTTGAGAGCATATCCACGCCCCTGGCCTGGCTGGGGGCTGCTGCATTTTCCCTGAAGATCTATTTTGACTTCTATGGCTATTCTCTTATGGCCATGGGGGTTGGAAGGATGCTGGGCTTTAAACTGCCGGAGAATTTCCGCAGTCCCTATATGGCCTGCACGGTGAGGGAGTTTTATCAGCGGTGGCATATGACCCTGGGCGGGTGGTTCCGGGAGTATGTGTACATTCCCCTGGGCGGGAACCGAAGAGGGGAATTCCGGACCGTGTGCAATCTTCTGGCGGTGTGGCTGCTGACGGCGGTCTGGCACGGGAGCACGGCGAATTTCCTTATCTGGGGAATGCTTCTGTGGCTTTTCATTGTGATGGAAAGGCAGCTGGAGGCTCTGGGGGCGGCGGATTTCCTGAAGCGGGTGCCTGGAAAACTGCTCTCCCGGCTGTATCTCTGGACGGTGATTCCTGTGACCTGGATGTGTTTTGACATTAAGGAGGTGGAGGAACTTCAGATATATCTTGGCCGGATGTTCGGCATCGGGGCAGGGGGCAGAGTCAGTCCCGGGGACTGGGTAAATGCTCTGCAGAACTACCGGTGGCTGTTTCTGGCGGGGATGATCTCCTGCACGCCTGTGGTGATAAATCTTTTCCGCCGTTTCAGGGATTCTGTGCCAGGGAGTATTCTTCTGGCAGCGCTCTTTTGGTTCTGTGTGTGGCGGCTGCAGGTGGAGGGAAAGAATCCTTTTATGTATTTTGATTTCTGAGGAAAGTGTGGTCATTGTGAAGTGGTTGAGAAAAAACCTGTATTTTGTGCTCCTTGGGGGGATGGGGGTGCTGTACCTGTCCCAGGTGGACCACTGGCAGGTCTATGAAAAGCCTCTGATGGAGGTGCTGAACCTGCAGCAGGAGCAGGGGGATGGGGCCGCGGGAGGCCAGAATCCGGGGACAGAGTCCGGCGGGGTGTCGCCTGAGGGAGACCCGTCCGGGGAGGGGGAACCCGGCGGAGCGCCGCCTGGGGGAGATTCGTCCGGGGAGGGGGAACCCGGCGGAGCGCCGCCTGAGGGAGATTCGTCCGGGGAGGGGGAACCCGGCGGAGCGCCGCCTGAGGGAGACCAGTCCGGGGAGGGAACCTTTGGCGAATCTGCCCCTGGCGGCGTGCCCGGCGGGGATATCTCCCCAGAGGGAAATCCGGAAGGGGAACCGCCCGGTGAGCCGGTGTATATGACGGTGGAAGACGATTATTTTCAGGATGCCGTGTTTATCGGAGATTCCAGAACCGTGGGGATGTTTGAGTACGGGGGATTGGAGCAGACGGCGGCTTTCTATGCCTCCACAGGCCTGACGGTCTACAAGATGTTTGACGCTGAGATTGTGACAGTGCCCGGGGAAAAGGACAAGATTACCGTGGAAGAGGCCCTGCAGCAGAACTCCTTTGCCAAAATCTATCTGATGATAGGGATCAATGAGATGGGCATAGGCACGGTGGAGAGCTTTCTGGAAAAATACCGGGAGGCCCTGGAACATCTGAAGGAGCTGCAACCCAATGCTCTGATTTATCTCCAGGCCATTATGAAGGTGAGCACGGAGCGCTCGGCCCAGGGGGACTACATTAATAATGAAGGCATTGAGGCACGCAATCAGGGGATAGCCCTGCTGGCTGACAATGTACGGGTGTTTTACCTGGATGTAAATCCGCTCCTCTGCGATGAGACAGGGGGAATGGAGCCTTCCTACACTTTTGACGGAGTGCATCTGAAGGCAAAATATATTGAGATCTGGAAAGATTATCTGAAATCCCATGCAATCTCTCCTTGACGTATGACCGGTGAGATATTATGATGGTTGACGGAGTACGGCGATCAAAGATGAAGGCATTTGAGCTGAAATGGAGGACAAGTTATGGGTAAGAGACAGGGAATGAAACAGGAAGGAAACACCGGGGGGATCTATGACGCCAGGGTTCTGGGAATGCCCAAGGTGGTGCTGCTGGGACTGCAGCATATGTTTGCCATGTTTGGGGCCACCATCCTGGTGCCTACGCTGACGGGGCTGGATGTTTCCACCACACTGCTGTTCGCAGGTTTGGGCACACTGCTTTTCCACCTGCTGACCAGGGGGCGGGTGCCTGCATTCCTGGGCTCTTCCTTTGCATTTCTGGGAGGGTATGGGGCCATAGCTCCCATGGCGGATGCGGAAGGACATGCTCTGGACAATTCTGCCCTGCTGCCCTACGCCTGCTTTGGGGTGGCCTGTGCAGGTCTGGTATATCTGCTGCTGGCCTTTCTGATTAAGGTCTTCGGGGCTGGAAAGGTGATGCGGTTCTTTCCGCCCATTGTCACCGGACCCATTATCATTTCCATCGGTTTGACCCTTTCCCAGACCGCTGTGGACAACTGTGCCAGAGACTGGCTGGTGGCCATGGTGGCCATTGTTCTGGTGGTGGCCTGCAATATCTGGGGCAGGGGCATGGTGAAGATCGTTCCAATCATTATCGGGGTGGCCGGTTCCTACCTGTTTGCCGCTGCGCTGGGGCGGGTGGATTTTGCCCCGGTGGCCCAGGCGGACTGGATTGGGCTTCCTGTCCACTGGGAACAGACTGCGTTCTGGGCGCTTTCACAGGGGGATATGTCCCTGCTGATCACTTCTGTGATCACCATTATGCCCATTTCCCTTGCCACCATTGTGGAGCATATCGGTGATGTCTCCGCCATCTCATCCACAGTGGGGAAGAACTATATCAAGGATCCCGGGCTTCACAGGACGCTTCTGGGGGACGGGCTTGCCACCATATCCGCCGCCATGTTCGGCGCACCGGCCAACACCACTTATGGGGAGAACACGGGGGTTCTGGCGCTGACGAAGGTGTTCGATCCTCTGGTGATCCGGATCGCCGCCCTGTTTGCCATTTTGTTTTCCTTTTCCCCGAAATTTGCGGCGGTGGTGGGCTGTATGCCCCCTGCGGTCTGCGGAGGGGTATCCCTGGTGCTCTACGGCATGATCTCTGCGGTGGGCGTGAGGAATGTGGTGGAGGCAAAGGTGGATTTTTCCAAGAGCCGCAATGTGATCATCGCCGCACTTATCCTGGTGCTGGCCATAGGAATCAAGTACAGTTCCGCCGGGAGCATCAATTTTATGGTGGGAGAACTGTCCATCAGCTTTTCAGGACTGGCAGTGGGGGCACTGGTGGGTATACTGCTGAATGCCGTTCTACCCGGAAAGGACTATGAATATAATGATGTTGAAGGCGCCGGGGCGTAGGAGACGAGGTGACTTCCCTGGGCCGGCGTAAGAAGTGCGCTTATGTCTGTGGGGAATGAGCCTTGGGAGAGTGCCGGCGGATGCCTGGCGGACACCGCAGAGGAGGAATCTGGAGGGGATATGAAAGTTATTGACATGCACTGCGATACCATTTCTTCCCTGCTTGAGCTGCAGGAGGCGGGAAGGCCGGAGGGACTGAGAAGCAACAGCCGGCAGGTGGATTTGCTGCGGATGAAGGAGAGCCATTATTTTGTACAGAATTTCGCGCTCTTTGTGGTTCTGGCTGGCAGGGGAGACCCCTGGGAGCGGGTGTGCGGTCTGCACAGGCTTTACCAGGAGGAGCTGGAGAAGAACAAAGACATTCTGGCCCCGGTTCTGGTCTTTGGAGATATTGAGGAAAATGAGAGGGCAGGAAAGCTGTCATCCCTGTTGACGGTGGAGGAGGGCGGTGTGTGCGGAGGGAAGCTGGACAGGCTTCGCCAGCTCTATCAGATGGGAGTGCGCATGCTGACCCTGACCTGGAATTTTGACAACGAGATCGGGGCGCCCAACCGGGTTCTGGAGCTGACGGAACGGATGAACGGGGCCTTGGAGAAATGGAAGGCCGCTCCTTCCGGCACGCCCCAGGGGGAGAAGCTGCGCCTGGAGGCCCAGGAGGCGCGGGATGCCTGTTTCCACACACCTAACCTTTCCGGAGGCCTTACGGAACGGGGCAGGGAGTTTGTGGCGGAGATGGAAAACCTGGGTATGATCCCGGATGTTTCCCACCTGTCCGACAGAGGATTTTATGATGTGCTGGAGACGGCCACAAAGCCCTTTGTGGCAAGTCATTCCAATGCCAGGGCGGTTTGTCCCCATGTGAGGAATATGACCGACGACATGATACGCAGGCTTGCCCGGAAAGGCGGTGTCATGGGGCTGAACTTCTGCGCGGATTTTCTGGAGGAGGCGCCTCTTGGGAGAAAGAATTCTGTCACGTTGGAGGCGGTGGTGCGCCATGCACGGCATATTGTCTCCGTGGGAGGGATGGAAGTTCTGGGGCTTGGCAGTGATTTTGACGGCATTGAGCCCTATGAAGCGCTGCCTGGGGTTCAGGGCATGGAGGCTCTCTGGGAGGCTTTTCACAGGGCAGGTTTCACGGAGGGACAGCTGGACCGGATTTTTTATGGAAATGTGCTGCGGCTGTACCGGGATACACTGTGAGATGCCTTGAACGGAATACTGTTTTACTTCTATTGTCCGTATGTGCCGGTTTGGCATATGCGGACGTTTTTTTGTGGCTCTGCTCAATTTCAGGAATTCTTTTGTTTTATCTCACCGCGTTTATTATCCGCCCTTTGCTCTTTGGCAAAAAGGCAAAGCCCCGGAGGTGGGGATAAAAAGGTATTGGAACCTTAAGAAGGCGTCAATCAACTATTTTGTATCCGGTTTTTTCCAGTATCGCCAGTGCCTTTTGCGGTGAAGGGATGGGCCAGGCGGATGAGGAACTGAAAACGGAGCGGGCACGTCTCAAATACCCCTTGACTATCCCGCCCTGAAAAACATATAATGAAACCAGCAAAGACCCGGCAAGCCCTTTGTCGGGTTATTTTTTTAGGCGGGAAATCTGTCTGGCTGGAACCCAGGCAGAAATATGATGTAGGTAATGGAAATTTTGTTCGCAGAAATAAAACTAGTCAGGAGGGATGTACAAATGGAGAAGCTCTTATTAAAAGCCTGCCAGAATGGGCAAAAAGGGGTGGTGACTACTTTTCTGAAAAAGGATGGCATCAATGTAAATGCGGTGGACGAGCAGGGGATGGCGCCCATCCACTATGCCTGCAGCAAGGGGTACAGGGATATTGTCAAGCTGCTCCTTGAAAAAGAGGCGGATGTGAGCATGGTGTCCAACCGGAGCGTGACCCCGCTGCACATGGCGGTGTCCTCGGGGAACAAGGAGATCATCAAAATGCTGGTGGACGCCGGGGCGGACGTAAACGCCACGGACAAGGAAGGAAAGAGCGTGCTGATCTATGGGGTGGAGGCCCGGAAAGTGGAGGCGGTGAAGTGCCTGGTGTCCCTGGGAGCGGACACTACTCTCATGGACAATACAAACCGCACGGCACTTGACTACGCAAATGCTCTGGGGCTTACACAGCTTATTGAGGGGCTGTCCACAGGGGGAGGACAGAATACGGATTCTTTTGGAAATACCGCCCTGCACCAGTCCTGCAGCAATGGGCAGAGCGAGGCTGTGAAAGCCATGCTGGCGGGCAAGGATGTGGACATCAATGCCCTCAACGACCAGGGGAGGACGCCGGTCTTTTTTTCCGTCATGCAGGACAACCTTCTGATCACGGAGCTGCTGCTGGAGGCCGGGGCGGATGTGAACATCCGGGACCATCAGGGGAATGCTCCTCTGCATCTGGCTGCCGAGAATGAGAATGAGTATATCACCAGAAAGCTTCTGGAGCACGGGGCCCGGATCGACGAGCGCAACAAGGATGGGGAGACCGCCCTGATCATCGCCTCCAGAGTGGGGAATAACTACATTGTGGGAGTGCTGCTGGAGAACGGCGCTAATTTTACCTATGCGGATATGATGGAACACACGGCTCTCTACTATGCCGCAGAGAACGGCTACAATGACATTGCAGAGAAGCTGATTATGGCTGGAGCGGAGAGATGAATTGCCGGATATGCCCAGGAGAGAGATAAATCGTTGGATATGTCCAGGATAGAGAGATAAATCGTTGGATATGCCCAGGACAGAGAGAGGAATTGCCGGATATGGTCCGGGCAGGGGAAGGCATGGTGATAACCCTATGGGAACGGGAAGCCCGGGGAGTCAGGAGGTAGGGAAAATGAACGTGCAGGAGATGGCGGAGCTGCTGCGGAGCGCCAATGTGGGCAGCAGGGAGAAGATCATTCCCTGGTGGGAAAAAGATGCGGACAATCCCATGTACAGATACAACAGGTTTAAGGAGGAGGAGAAGAAGGGGGTGGCAGAGTGCGTGGCCGCATGCCCTGTGGAAGCGCTGACGGAAAAAGTGGACGGAACCGGTGTGACCCTCTTCCACCTTTTGATGATGAGCGGTTTTTATCAGGAGGCGGTTGTGGCCCTGGACCGGGGGGTGGACGTGGACGTGCCAGGCACAGGCTGCTGCGGGGGTCTTACGCCGCTGATGGCCGTCTGCAGCAGGGGGAACGAGAAGATGGTCAGGCTCCTCCTGGACCGGGGAGCGGATTCCTCCAGGTGTGACGACGAGGGCAGAAATGCGTTCCATTACCTGGCCGGGGCGGGCATATACAATATATCCTTTGTCATTGAAGGCCGCAGCAAAACCATGCCCCAGAGAGAAAATATTGCCAGGCTGCTCACAGGGGATATCAACGCCAGAGATGCCCAGGGCCGGACTCCTCTGGAGATGATGCTTCAGAGCACAAATACCAGATTTTCCTGTGCCCTGGCGGAGGTGTACATAGAAAAAGGGGCGGATATTTTCTCTGTGGATGAGGAAGGGAATTCTCTGCTCATTACAGCTGTCAAAAATCGTCATCAGACCGCCGCACTGGCCCTGATGAAGGAGGACAGCTTGATAAACAAGCCCGGAAGTCAGGGGAAGACGCCCCTCCATGTGGCGGTGCAGACCTATGGCAGGGGGCTGTGTGTTGCCCTTCTGGACAGGCACGCGGACAGAAACATTCCGGATGCAGAGGGAAAAACCCCCGCTGATCTGGCCCGGGAGGAATACGATAAAGAAATAAAGCAGATTTTCTCCCCGGGAGGATTGAAGATTGACCACCTGGACAATCTGGCAACACATAGTTTTTTTGAGTGCACAGAGGAGGAGAAGGATGCCCTGTCCATGGGACTGTACCTGGCGGAGAAACTGATCCGGGAGGTGGACACGGATGACGATGAGGAAATCAATGCCGTGCTGGGGATCCTGCAGAGCGCTCTGCGGGAGGATGAAAATTGCCGGGTCCTGGATATGGTGGCCAGGGCGGGCATTGACATGACGGCCCCCCTATATGTGGGCAGCGGTGTGGAATGCATTCGGGACCATTGCCTGAGTGCGGGCTACGGGGTAAAGGTGATACGAAAATTCATGGAGCTTGGGGTGGATATGAACCAGGCGGTGCTGAAAGGAAGGACACCGGCCAATATTGTGGCCTCCCAGGAACCCAGAACATGCTTTTTCGGGGAGAAGGACACGTATCAGGAGGAGGCGGCAAGGCTCTTTTCCAGGGAGTCCATGGAGCAGGTGGACGACCAGGGAACGGCGGCCATCCATCAGGCGGTCCGGCACAATTATGCGGAGATGCTTCAGGTGATGATAGAAAAAGGGGTGGATGTAAATCTTGCCCAGGATGAACCTGCGGAGGCGGGAAATACACCTCTGCATGTGGCCGCCACATGGGGCAGCGGAGAGTGCGTGAAGCTTTTGATGGCAGCGGGGGCAGATGACAGTCTGCAGAATGTGAAAGGGGAGACACCCGCCCATCTGGCGGTGAAGGAGAGAAGGTACGGGGGAGGCTTGAAGGTGGAGGAACGCCTGTCTGTGCTGGAGAATCTGAAACATGTGGATGTGGCGGCGGGCGACGGCAGTACTCCCCTGATTCTGCTGCAGCAGCTGGATTTCAGCACCAGGACGGAGCTGCTGCCGGTGCTGCTTGAGAAGGGGGCGGACGTGAATCACGCGGACAACCAGGGGAACACGGCGCTGCATATGGCCTGCGGGTACCAGTGCTACAAACAGATTGTGAAAGAGCTGATCCGGGCCGGGGCGGACGTGAACGCGGCAAACAGAAACGGGGATATTCCCCTGCACTATGTTCTCAGGTACGGCGGCCAGGACAGCGCTGTGTTTATGATCAAAAAAGGGGCGGATTATAACCGCGCCAACAATGCAGGTGTTACCCCTGCCCAGATTGCTGCGGAGAAGGGATATGACACGGTGCTTGGGCTGATGACGGATATCCGGTAAGGAGCTCGCAGCTGCCTGGTTGGGAAAAAAGTAATGCGGTATGGAGGCCCGTTCCGGAGTTCAGGGAGGGGTTGGGAAAGGCGGGAGTATGGCGGTAACATTTACACAGGAGCAGCAGGAGGCCATTGACCTGCGGGGCTGCAATATTCTGGTCTCCGCGGCGGCAGGCAGCGGGAAGACAGCAGTGCTCACGGAACGGATCGTGAAGATGGTGTGCGAAGGAGGCGTGGACATTGACCGCCTGCTGGTGGTGACTTTCACCAGTGCGGCGGCGGCGGAGATGCGGGAGAGAATTGCAGCAGGTATATCCAAGCGTCTGTCCGCTCAGCCGGAGTCCGAGCACATCCAGCGGCAGTCCACCCTTCTGCACAATGCCCAGATCACCACCATAGACAGTTTTTGCCTTTTTCTGCTCAGGAATCATTTCAACGAGATCGGCCTGGATCCAGCCTTTCGCATTGCGGACGAAGGGGAGATAAAACTCATGCAGCAGGAGGTGCTGAAGGAGCTGATGGAAGACTTCTATGCCTCCGGAAGCCAGGAGTTTCGCTACTGCGTGGAGTATTTCTGCCCCGGAGGCCGGGAGAGCGTGCTGGAGCAGCACATTTTGAACCTGTCCCGGTATGCGGCCAGTTTTCCCTGGCCTGCCAGGTGGCTGGAGGCGCGGAAAGAGGACTACAGCGGAGAAACCGTGGAGGAACTGTGCGACAGCCCTTGTGGGGTTTACCTGACAGGGTATCTGCACCGGATCATTCAGGGCTGTGTGGATAAACTCTCCGCAGTCCGCTCCCTCTGTGAGAACCCCGACGGTCCTTATATGTATGGGGAGCTGGTGGAAGGGGAGACAGAGCAGCTGGAGGGACTTTTGGGATGCAGGAATCTCAGGGAGTATGAGGCCCGGCTGCCGGGGATTTCTTTTGGAAGACTTTCTTCAAAAAAGGACGAGACCGTGTCTCCTGCCAAGCGGGAGCTGGCCAAAGAAATGAGGGCTCAGGTAAAAGCCCAGATGGGGGAGCTTTCGGAGAAAATATTTGCGACGCCCCTGGAACTTGCCGCCCGGCAGGAAGCTGCCTGCCGGGAATCGGTCCGCACCCTGGTGGACCTGGTTTTGGAATTCGACAGAAGGATGCAGGAAAAAAAGCAGGACAAGAAGGTGGTGGACTTCTCCGACATGGAGCATTTTGCCCTGGATATTCTTCTGAAAGTGGACGGGGAGGAGGTGCGGCCCAGCAGCGTGGCCCTGGAGTACCAGGAGCATTTTGCAGAGATCCTGACCGATGAATACCAGGACAGCAATCTGGTGCAGGAATTTCTGCTGCAGGCCATCTCCAGGCAAGGAGCACCCACCGCCGGGAACGGCACTCATTTCAACCGCTTTATGGTGGGGGATGTGAAGCAGAGCATCTACAAGTTCCGCCTGGCCAGGCCGGAGCTTTTTCTGGAAAAGTATCACAGTTATCAGGAAGGCCGGGGGGAACTCCGCAGGATAGATCTGGCCCGGAATTTCCGCAGCCGCCGGG
Organism: uncultured Acetatifactor sp.; assembly: GCA_910587755.1. GTDB lineage: Bacteria > Bacillota > Clostridia > Lachnospirales > Lachnospiraceae > Acetatifactor. The sequence goes on from CAJUNZ010000033.1 coordinate 22,690, forward strand.
AAGTGGTGGACACCGTCAATGACCTGTTCGGGCGCATGATGGACAAGGATATGGGCGGGATTGTCTACGACGAAAGAGCCATGCTGTACCCGGGAGCGGAGTATCCGGAGAACGAAGGCTGCGGCAGCGAGCTGTACCTGGTGGAAAAACCGGACCGGGAGGAGGATATGGACGCCCGGCAGGCGGAAGCTCTGTGCGTGGCGCACAAAATCAAGGAACTGCGGGAGCATTTCCTGGTGACGGACAGGGCTGGGGGCGGGCTTGTGCCTGTGAAGTACAGCGATATAGTGATTCTTCTGAGGACTACCAGCGGCTGGGATGAGGCTTTTAAGGAAGTGCTGGAGCAGGAAGGCATTCCGGTGCACATCACATCCAAGACAGGATATTTTGCCGCTCCGGAGGTGCAGGAGCTTCTGCAGCTTCTTCGGGTTCTGGACAATCCCTGCCAGGATATTCCTCTTTTTGGGGTGATGAAGGCCGTATTCGGTGGGTTTTCCGAGGAGGAGATTGCAAAAATACGCAGTTATCACAAGGACTGCAGTCTTTATGAAGCTTTGAAGGAGTTTGCCGGGAGAGAGGAGAATTTTCCCCAGCTTCGGGAGCGCGTGGCAGAATTTTTGGACAAAATAGCCGGATACCGCAGCTGTACCGTATATCTTCCCATCCGGGAGCTGCTTGCGAAACTTGTGAACGATTTCGGCTATCTGGACTATGTGACAGCCCTTCCGGCCGGGAGCAAGAGACGGGCCAATGTGGAGATGCTTTTCACCAAGGCCTCGGATTTTGAGAAGACCAGTTATTTCGGACTTTTCCACTTTATCCGCTATATGGAGCAGCTGGAAGAGTACAATGTGGATTACGGGGAGGCGGGGCTTCTGGACGAAAATGCCGATGTGGTGCGCATTATGAGCATACACAAGAGCAAGGGCCTGGAGTATCCGGTGACATTTGTCTGCGGTCTGGGCAAGCGCTTTAACATGCAGGATGTGAACCAGTCCCTGCTTCTGGACATGGACATGGGGCTGGCGGTGGACTATGTGGATCCCGAAAGGCGTATCCGCAATAAGACCCTTCGCCGGAGGGCTCTGTCCCGAAAACTCAGGGAGGAGAGTCTGGCGGAGGAGCTGCGGGTGCTCTATGTGGCCCTGACCCGGGCCAGGGAGAAACTGATCCTCACAGGCAGTCTGGAAAAGGCGGCCGAGACCTGGGAGCGGACTCAGGAGATGGGGGGAGGAAAGCTCAGCGGCCTGGATTTCCTTACGGCGGGAAGCTTTCTTGATCTTCTTCTGCCTGTCCTGCCGGGCACCTGTGTCAGTGTGACCACTGTGGGACAGGCCCAGGCTGCAGCAGCGGAAACCGGGGAACAGCTGCAGCTGCACTACAGGCGGGAGCAGCTGGGGCAGGCCGGAAGACTGGGGGATGAGGCCGCAAGGCTCAGGCTTCTGGAACGGCTCAACGGGGTGTATCCCTACGCCAGCCTGGCTGGACTTTACACCAAAACCACCGTTTCCGAGCTGAAGATTGCCGCCATGGCGGACCGGGACGAGGCGGCTTTTCACACCTTTGAGACAAAGGAAGTGCAGCCCTGTATCCCTGCTTTCCGCAGAGAGGAAGAGAAGGTAAGCGGCGCAGTACGGGGAAATGCCTACCACAGAGTAATGGAACTTTTGGACTTTGACACTGTGGCGGGGACAGCCGCAGGGGAAGGCTTTCCTGAGTCTTTTCAGGCCTATGCTCAGGCTTTGGATTCCTCCAGGCTGGAGGAGGAGCTTCACCGGTTTCTGTGCAGGGAGGTGGAGGAGAAGCGGCTGCTCCCGGAGTATTTTCAGGCAGTGCAGGAGAAGAAAATTGTCAGATTTCTGGCATCCCCCCTGGCCTACCGCATGTGGAGGGCCGGCCGCGGGGGAATGCTCTACCGGGAGCAGCCCTTTGTGCTGGGCATAGATGCCCGGAGATTAAAGAATGATTTTCCGGAGGAAGAAACCGTTCTTATCCAGGGAATCATAGATGTATTTTTTGTGGAGGAGGACGGGATTGTGCTCCTGGACTACAAGACAGATACTGTGTCATCCCTGGCACAGCTCTGGAATCGGTATGAAACCCAGATGGACTATTACCAGGAGGCCCTGGAACGCCTTATGGGGCTGCGGGTGAAGGAGAGGATTCTGTATTCCTTCCATCTTGAGGCCCCTCTTGGCTGATCTTTTCCCGGGTCCAGGCGTCGATCTGTTCCTTCAGCTGCCGGAAGAAGGGGGAGAAAGCGGTCTCCTCCCTTCCATAGTCCAGCTGCATCTGATATTCCAGGGGGAGCCAGGTGGAGATGTCCGACTCATTGTGGGATATGACCGCCTCAAGCTTGTCCAGGGCCTTGTAGGTTCTGGCCTCCCTGGTCTCCAGGGCGTTCATCTCTTCCAGGAGTCCAAGCCACTGTTCTCTCTGGGGGGAGGGGAAACTTTCCACCCAGCGGGAGAACAGCCGGGCTTCCTTTTTTTCATCGCCTCCGCTCTTCTCAAAGGCGGGGATATCTCCTGTAAAGGCTTCTCCCAGGTCGTGGATAAGGCACATGCGGATGACACGGTCCATGTCCACATCCCGGAATTCTTCTTCCCCGGTCAGGAGCAGAGCCATCAGGGCGGTGCGCCAGCTGTGGTCCGCAATGCTCTCCTTCCTTCCCGGTTCTGTAAAGCAATGTCTGGTGTTGGTCTTCAGCACCGCTGCGGTGGATAATATCTTCAGCATTTCTTCAGGGGTCATATGTTTTGTAACCTTCCTTGTAAGTCATTGTGGCCTTTGGGGAAAATTAATTACTGCCAGGCCGTTTATACAGTGTTTTGCCAGAGAATACTTCTTGATCAGTTCTATCGGGTCCATTTGACGCTTCATGTTTTTTCTTTTCCATGAGGCTATTGTAGCATAAAAGAGTGGAAAAGTCACATGCATTTTCTATGTACATAGTACGTCCTTTTACTGTTGATTTTCAGACATAATTCAAGAAATCTAAAGACACTTATAAGAAATATGAATGTCGAATGTTGTCGAATAAATGTTTGGACTAGACTATAGTGATTATATGTGCTATAATTTGATAACAAGATACTAAAATAATGATTTATTGATTATGGATGGAGTGGAGAAGACACTATGGATGAGAACACAATGTCTATGGTATCATTAGTGGTTACTGCGGTGTCTGGAATTCTGGCCTTTTTGGGAAGTATCTTTCAAGGGGCAGCCACAGAGTTTTTAAGGCACAGGAGATCGGAGGATTCTTCTGATTCAGAGGCAAAGAAGTGGATACGGATAATAATTGTAATATGTTGGGTATTCTGCATGTGTTCACTGGTGGTTTCGGCCATTTTGTTCTTTCGGAGAGAGCCGGATTTATTTCCGAATGATGCCAGTTCTGGTTTTGTGGAGGTATCCAGGGAGATCGGAAGGGGCATCTGGTATGAAATGGCTCTTGATTACAGCTATGGACGCAGTACGGAGATTGATGACATAATGGCTCTGGAGTATTTCCAACTTCTGGAGGATACCAATGCGGATGCCAGAGCTTATGTGGGGTATTACTACTATCGCGGCTGGGGCGGTCTTGAGGCGGACAGAGAGGAGGCTTTGAAGCGGTATGAGTCTGCCAGGAAGGAGGGCAGTACCATGGCTCTCTGTTTCCTGGCGGAGCACTGTCTGTGTGACACGGAGATGGAAGAGCGCTATGAGCAGGCTGCTGACTTGTGCAGGCAGGCTGTTGAGGCAGGGTGTGAGAAGGCTTATGGTCTGTTGGGATTCTGTTGTCTGTCAGAAGAATCGTCTTTGCGGGATTTGGGGCAGGCATTCGATTTTTTTGAGAGGGGCGCAGAAGTGAAAGATGATGCTGCCTTGTATGGGCTGGGGCTCTGCTATCAGGAGGGATATGTGGTAGACTCAAATGAGGACAGGGCGCTGGAGTGTTTCCGGCAATCTGCTGGTCAAGGCAACACGTATGCAAATGTCCGCTTAGGCAGGTACTACTATGATTTGGCGACGGAGGATGGAGA
>CAJUNZ010000034.1 GCA_910587755.1 uncultured Acetatifactor sp.
GACCACCGAGATCTACACTCTTTCCCTACACGACGCTCTTCCGATCTATCTGCAGCTCGTACTCAAAATCGGTGATGGCCCTCAGCCCCCTTACCGCCACATGAATGTCGTTTCTTGCCGCATAGTCGATGAGCAGGCCGCTGAAACTGTCCACCTGTACATTGGGGATGTCCCTGGTGGCCTCCACAAGAATATTCACACGTTCCTCCACAGAAAATAACGGCATTTTCCCTTTATTATTCAGCACACTGACGATCAATACATCAAACATTTCGGAAGCACGCCTGATCACATCCAAATGTCCGAAGGTGACAGGATCAAAGCTTCCGGGATAAACTGCTCGTTTCATAGGGGAGTCCTCTTAATAAATACATGTTTGTTTGTTCTGTAGTGTTTTTCCACCGGTTTTCCCTTTTTCTCCAGAATGCGGAATCCCGTCTCCTCCAGCCAGGAAAAATCGGTCTTCAGAGAGGACTCCACCACAATGAGAGTGTCCTGGGTCACATAGGATTTTTCTCCCAGCAGAGCCAGTACCGCCTGCTCATGCCCGCAGTCATAGGGGGGATCCATAAAGATAATGTCCACCTGTTCCTCCCGGATGCCCCCCAGGGCGCTGCAGGCATCCTGTTTCAGGAGCACCGCTCTCTCCTGCAGCTTTGTAAACGCCAGATTCTGCTGGATACAGGCGGCCGCCCTGGCAGCATTCTCCACAAAATATGCCTTCCGCGCTCCCCGGCTTAAAGCCTCAATTCCTATGCCCCCTGTTCCGCTGAACAGATCCACGAACACGCATCCGGGCACATCCGTCTGCAGCATATTAAACAGAGTTTCCTTGATCCTGTCAGCGGTGGGTCTGGTCTCCAGACCTTCCGGCGCTTTCAGGGGAAGACTCCTGGCCGAACCTGCAATGACTCTCATATTTACACCCTCCAAAAACTATTTCCTGCTCCCTTTTCCGTCCCTGGCAGCGGTTTTTAAACTGTGCAGGAGGATGGGATGTTCTTTGTACTCTATGGTAACTTCTTCCCCGGGAGAGAGATAATACACATTCTCCACCAGGTCCTCTTTGCCCAGCTTCATGCCCCGGACTCCCAGAGCCGCCTTCTTCTTCTCCGGAATCTCCTCAATGGGGAATTTCAAAAAATACCCATTCCTGGACTGAAGAACTACCTGGTGCTGCTCCACAAGGGGCATAACACTCACTACCGTATCTCCCTCCCCCAGCTTGGTAGCGGCCACCGTGCGCTTGGACACGTCGAACTCACCCCCGTCCACCAGCTTGCACATGCCCTGGGCGGTGACAAAAGCCACTTGTCTCAGATTCAGCTCTGTCTGGCCTGTGATGCAGACCACCGTCTCTTTCTCGGAGTTAAAATTGCTCACATTGTCTATGGGCGTGCCCTTTTCCCGGAATTTTCCAAAGGGCAGATCCATGACTTTGATGGTGTGCAGCTGTCCCGTGGAGGTGAACAGACAGATCTTACCGATATTTTTACAGGTAAAGACAAATTTGTTCTCCGCGTCCGCCGCCTCCTTGTTGCGCTCATAGACAGACTGTTCCACTGTCTTGGCATACCCAAAACGGTCCATGAGGAAGACGATCTCCATCTCCTCCACTTCCTTCTCCTTGTACACCGCCTCCTGAGCATTCTCTATGACCGTTCTTCTTTTGCGCCCATATTCCTTTTTGTAGTTATCCAGCTCGTTGATAATCACCTGGGCCATGGAGTCCCTGCGCTCCAGAATATCCTCATAGCGGTAGATATTGGCTGTGGTCTCATCATGCTCTTTCAGCAGGGCTTCTATCTCCAGGCCAATGAGTTTGTACAGACGCATCTCCAGGATGGCGTTGGCCTGCCGCTCTGTGAAGGCCAGCTGCGCCGCCATAATTTTAGATTCCTTGGACTTAAACTTAATGCCGGTGGTCTTCCCCTCTGTCAGGCAGGCTTTGGCCATGTTCCTGTCCTTGGATCCCCGCAGGATCTCAATAATCAGGTCAATCACATTGCAGGCCTTGATAAGTCCTTCCTGGACTTCCTTCCGCTCCAGTTCCTTTGCCAGAAGGTTATTGTATTTCCTGGTGGCAATCTCGAACTGGAAGTCCACATTTGCCTTCAGGATGGCTTTCAGCCCCAGGATCTCGGGCCTGCCCTCACAGATGGCAAGCATGTTCACGCCGAAGGTATCCTCCAGGCGGGTTTTCTTGTAGAGCAGGTTGACAAAATTCTCCGCGTCCGCATCCTTGCGTAGCTCAATCACAATGCGTATGCCCTCCTTGGAGGATTGGTTGGAGATGTCTACCACGTCCATGGTTTTCTTTGACTCCACCAGGGCGGCTACATCGGAGAGGAACTTGGAGATATTCATGCCTATCATGGGATAGGGGATCTCCGTGATTACCACGCTGATCCTGCCGTTTTTCTGCTTCTCAAACTCTACCCTGCCGCGGATCTTGATCTTGCCCACTCCGGTCTCATAGATTTTCAGCAGCTCATCTTTGTTGGTGACAATGCCGCCGGTGGGAAAGTCCGGTCCTTTCAGGTAACGCATCAGCTGGGCCGTGGTGATGCTTTCATCCCGCATGTAAGCCTTCATGGCGTCTATGACCTCCCCCAGATTGTGGGGCGGGGTGCTGGTAGCCATACCCACGGCGATACCCTCGGAGCCGTTTACCAGAAAATTGGGGATCTTCACCGGCAGTACCACGGGTTCTTTCTCCGTCTCCTCGAAGTTGGGCACAAAATCCACCACGTCCTTGTCCAGGTCCCCCAGAAAAGCCTCCTGGGTAATTTTCTCAAGCCTTGCTTCCGTGTAACGCATGGCAGCGGCCCCGTCCCCCTCGATATTGCCGAAATTGCCGTGGCCGTCTATCAGGGGCAGGCCCTTTTTAAAATCCTGGCTCATAACCACAAGGGCTTCATATATGGAGCTGTCCCCATGAGGATGGTATTTACCCATGGTATCTCCCACAATACGGGCACATTTTCTGTAGGGCCTGTCGTAGCGTATCCCAAGTTCGTGCATGTCATAGAGCGTGCGGCGCTGCACGGGCTTCAGCCCGTCCCTCACATCCGGCAGGGCCCTGGCAATAATGACACTCATGGCATAGTCGATAAAGGATTTCTGCATCTCCTCTGAGTATTCCGTTTTAATGATTCTGCTTTCTTCCATAAATAGTCTTCCCCAATATTCTTCCCTGCTCAGGAATCTGCACCGATCCTATGTCAGGCTACACATCCAGCTCCGCGTCGGTGGCATGGCGGTAGATAAATGCTTTTCTGGGAGGAACCTCCGTGCCCATGAGCATGCCTGTGACCTCGGAGGCCATTCTGGCGTCCTCAATCTCCACCTGTTTCATCCTTCTGGTGGCAGGATTCAGCGTGGTCTCCCAGAGCTGGTCCGCGTCCATCTCCCCCAGTCCCTTGTACCGCTGGAGGGTAAAAGGCCCCTTGTGGGTTTTGCGGTACTTTTCCAGGGCTTTATCGTCATACAGATATTCCTCCGTTCCCTTGGAAGGCATGGCTTTGTACAGGGGCGGCATGGCAATGTAAACATGGCCCTCAAAGATCAGCTCCGGCATAAATCTGTAGAAAAGCGTCAGCAGCAAAGTGGAGATATGGGCGCCGTCCACGTCCGCGTCTGCCATAATGACAATCTTGTCATAGCGCAGTTTCCGGATGTCGAAATCATTCCCATACCCCTCCGAGAACCCGCACCCAAAGGCATTGATCATGGTCTTGATCTCCGCGTTGGCCAGCACCATGTCTATGCTGGCTTTCTCCACATTCAGAATCTTGCCCCGGATGGGGAGAATGGCCTGGAACATCCTGTCCCTGGCGGTTTTGGCGCTGCCCCCTGCAGAGTCCCCCTCCACAATGAAAATCTCGCACTTGGAAGGGTCCCGGGACTCGCAGTTGGCCAGTTTCCCATTGGAGTCAAAGGAAAACTTCTGCTTTGTGAGCATATTGGTCTTGGCGCGCTCCTCCGACCTGCGGATCTTGGCGGCTTTCTCCGCGCAGGAGATAATGCTCTTCAGAGTCTCCAGGTTCCTGTCGAAAAAGCGGACAATCTCCTCCCCTGTGACTTTGGACACCACCTTGGAGGCGTCCTGATTGTCCAACTTTGTCTTGGTCTGCCCCTCAAATCTGGGATCCGGGTGCTTGATGGAGACCACGGCGGTCATGCCGTTGCGCACATCGGCCCCGGTGAAATTGGCGTCCTTCTCCTTCAGTATGCCAAGCTGTTTGGCATAGGTGTTGATGACGCTGGTGAACATGGTCTTGAAGCCCGTCAGGTGGGTGCCCCCTTCAGAGTTGTATATGTTGTTGCAGAATCCCAGCACATTCTCGTGGAATTCATTTATGTACTGGAAAGCCACCTCCACGGAGATGCCCTCGCTCTCTCCGGTGAAATACACCACCTCATGGACCGGTTCCTGGGATTTATTCATGTCCTTGATAAAGCCGGTAATGCCCTCCGGTTCGTGAAAGGTCAGAATCTCCGGCTCTTCCTTTCGCCTGTCCTCGAAAAGAATGGTCAGGTTGGGATTCAGGTAGGCGGTCTCATGGAGACGGCTTTTTACCTCGTCCTCTTTAAAACGGGTCTTCTCGAAAATGGTGTCATCGGGCAGGAAATTGATGGTGGTGCCGGTCTTCCTGGTTTTCCCCACCACAGGCAGCAGGCCCTCTTCCAGGGGCGTGATGGGATTTCCCCTCTCGTACCTGTCCTCATAGACTGCGCCTCCGCTCTTTACCGTGACGGTGAGCCTGGTGGAGAGGGCGTTTACCACCGAGGAGCCCACCCCGTGAAGGCCCCCGCTGGTCTTATAGGCTCCGTTGTCAAATTTTCCTCCTGCGTGAAGAGTGGTGAAAACCAGACGCTCCGCACTGATACCCTTCTCGTGCATTCCCACCGGAATCCCGCGGCCATTGTCCTCCACCGTGGCGGAGCCGTCGGCCTCCAGCACCACCCGGATGGTATCACAGAACCCTGCCAGGTGTTCGTCCACGGAATTGTCCACGATCTCGTAGATCAAGTGGTTGAGCCCCTTGGTGGAAACGCTGCCGATATACATGCCGGGGCGTTTGCGCACCGCCTCCAGCCCCTCCAGCACCGTAATGCTGGAGGCGTCATACTGATTCGTGTCTGCCATGTTTATTCTCCTGCCTTCCCTGATATGCTTGCTGTCCGCCCGGATCCCTCCGGGCTCCCGCTCAGACCTCTATCTTTCTGCAGCAGGCAAGGGCCAGGGCGCCGGGGCCGATATGGCAGGCCACGCTCAGGGAGAGGGCGTCGATATGAATGTCATATCCGGGGAACTGTTCCATAATATCTTTTTTATAGTTTTCCGCAGCCTCCGGACTGGCTGTGTGGGCGATCTGAAGCCAGATATGCTTATCTTCCGTCAAACCCCCGAAACGGCTCTCAATGTCATTTTTGATGGCTGTGGTCATAATATTTCTGCCCTGGCTTGTGGTGCGGGCCTTGGCAAAAGCGTCCAGTTTGTCCCCCTGGATCTGCAGCACGGGCTTAAGCCGCAGAAGGGTGCCGATGGCCGCGGCCGCAGGGGTGATCCTGCCGCCCTTTTTCAGATAATAGAGGGTGTCCAGCATAATATAGATGCTGCTGTTGAACTTATCCGCCTCCAGGAACTCCTTGATCTGAACTGCGCTGCGCCCTTTGGAAGCCAGAAGCAGGGCGTCCAGGCAGGACTGGCGCTGGGTTACGGAGATCCTCTGGTTGTTCACCACCTGAACCTTCCCCTCATAGTCCTCCGCAAGCATCATGGCGCTCTGGCAGGACCCGGACAGGCCGCTGCTCATGGGAATGTGGACAATCTCATCATGCTCCTTCAGCACCTGATCCCAGAGACCTGTTACGGACTCCGGCGAGGGCTGGCTGGTGGCGATGGCCACCCCCGAGACCAGTTTCTCATAAAATTCTTCTTGTGTCAGGTTAATATCTTCATAATAAGTCTCTTCATTGATCATAAAGGGCATGGGCAGGACATACACGCCCAGTTCCCTGGCGGCTGCCTGTGTGATGCCGCTGTTGCTGTCTGTTACGATTGCTACCTTTGACATGTTTTCCTCACTTCCGCGCAGGGACAGCCCTCTGCCCAAAATGCGCTTTTTCTCTTACATCCAGGGGCGTCCGGGACCTGTGTTCTGTATCCCTGTGCCCCACGTCCTGTACTATTTTACCGACATGTCCTGCTAAAGTCAACACTGTTTCTGGAACTTTATATGGAGCGGATACCGGTGCAGCGGCCCTCTTCCTCCAGGTATCCCCGGATGGCGCTGTTTTGGGGCAGTTCCAGGTGCGGGTCTTTCCGCAGCAGCTCTTCCGCCGCCTGGGAAGCCTGTCTCAGCACGGCGGCATCCGCATAGATGTCACCTACCTGGAAGGAAAGTTCCCCGCTCTGTCTGACTCCCGTCAACTCCCCCGGCCCCCGCAGCCGCAGATCCTCTGAGGCGATAAAGAAACCATCGTTTGACTTGTTGAGAATTTTCAGCCGTTCCATCACCTCCGTTTTCTCACTGGTGCTGACGAAAATGCAGTAACTCTGGTGAGCCCCCCGCCCCACCCGCCCCCGCAGCTGATGCAGCTGGGCCAGGCCGAACCGTTCCGCGTTCTCCACCATCATCACCGTGGCGTTGGGCACATTGATTCCCACCTCTACCACGGTGGTGGACACTAAGACATCAATGGAGCGGGCGGCAAAATCCTCCATAATTTTGTTCTTGTCCCCAGGGCGCATTTTCCCGTGGAGGGATGCCACCCGGATCCCCGGCAGGGCTTCCCTGAGCTTTTCTGAATAATCCATCACATTCTCCATGGAAGCCATCTCCGGGCCGTCCTCCGGATCCCCCTCCACCTGGGGACAGATCACATAGGCCTGCCTGCCCCCGGCCACCTCCCCGGCGATAAATTTGTAGGCCTTAGGACGGTAGGCGGTACCCACCACGCAGTTTTTGATGGGCAGACGGCTGGCCGGCAACTCGTCCACCACGGAGATGCTCAGATCCCCGTAGAGGATAATGGCCAGTGTCCTGGGAATGGGGGTGGCGCTCATGACCAGCACATGAGGACTGTCCCCCTTCTCCGCCAGGTGTTCCCGCTGCCTTACTCCAAAGCGGTGCTGCTCGTCCGTGACCACCAGAGCCAGAGCCCTGTAGCACACCGCCTCCTGTATCAGGGCATGGGTGCCAATGACCAGATTGGCTTCGCCGGACTCAATCTCCTCTCTGGCCCTGCGCTTCTCTCGCGCGGACATGGACCCTGTCAGAAGTACAGGCCGGAAGGCCAGACCGTATTTTTCCACATAGTCCCGTACCGTCTCAAAATGCTGTGCCGCCAGCACTTCCGTGGGCGCCATAAGGGCTCCCTGGTATCCGGCGGCCGCCACGGTGAGCAGGGCCAGGAGGGCCAGAATGGTCTTGCCGGACCCCACATCCCCCTGGACCAGACGGTTCATGCACCAGGTGCCGGCCAGATCCTCGCGGATCTCCTTCCACGCCCTGGCCTGGGCGCCTGTGAGAGGAAAGGGAAGCTGTTCCAAAAAACGGTCTGCGGGGGCTCCGTCCGCCGCCCGGTACCTGTTGGGCAGCTGTCCGTCCTCCTCCCTGTTCCGGCGCAGCCGAAGCAAAAAGAAGAAAAACTCGTCGAACACAATCCTTTTCCTGGCCTGGGTAAGATCCTGGGTAGTCGTGGGAAAATGGATTGTCTCAAGGGCTTCTCTGCGGGAGAGCAGCTGATTTTCCCGTAAGAATTCCTGGCTGTAATACTCTTCCTCAAAGACATAACCCGCCAGGGCCTGCCGGACACATTTCTGTATGGCCTGGTTTGTGAGTCCCTTGGTGAGGGAATACAGGGGCACCAGATGTCCGGCCAGGCGGCTGTATTCTTCCATGGAATAGATTTTGGGCTGTTCCATCCGGAGGAAACAGCCCTCGCCGGATCCGGAGACTCTTCCTCTGAAAATATAGAAGCCGCCCCGGCGGAGGGTCTTTTTGAGAAAAGGCATGTTGTAAAAGGTCAGCCGCAGCGTGCCCGTCTCGTCCCCTGCGTCCACGCTGAGAATATACAGATTTCCCACCCTTTTCTCGCCTGTAATGCACCTTACCACCCCGTGGATGGCACACACCTCCCCCGGCGCCGCCTGGCGGATCTTCTCCGGTTCCCGGAAAGCGTCATAATCCCTGGGATAGGTATCCACCAGATCTCCCACGGTCCGGATATCCAGTTTTTCAAAAAGCTTCTGCGTCTTTTCCCCCACGCCCTTCAGCCCTGTAATGGGAGTATCCCTGTCCATAATCGTACCTCATTGAAACAAAGGAGACAGCAAACTCTGCCGCCTCCTTTGTTCGTCACCTATTCCACAGACATAATGTAATAATAGATGGGCTGTCCGCCGTACTGCAGTTCCACGTCACAGTCGGGGAATTTTTCTCCTATCTGTGTCCGGAAAGCTTCCGCTGTCTCCTCGTCCACATCGCTGCCATAGTAGATGCTGACCAGTTCAGAATCCTCTTTCATCATACTGGAAATGGTGTCCCCTGCCACCGTTGTCATTTCGCTTCCCACGGCAAGGATGCCCTCGTCCCCGATTCCCATGTAATCGCCTTTTTTAATTTCTTTGTCTTCAATCACGGTATCCCTCACCGCATAGGTGACTTCTCCCGTGCTGACATTCTTGATCTCGCTGATCATGTTTTCTTCGTTCTCGTCCGCGGACATCTCCGGCACGAAATTGATCACCGCCGTAATGCCCTGGGGGATGGTCTTGGTGGGAATCACAAGCAGATCCTTATCCGTCACAAGCTCCACCGCCTGCTTTGCAGCCAGAATAATGTTCTTGTTGTTGGGCAGCAGGAACACGGTCCTGGCGTTCACCTTGTCCACCGCATCCAGAATGTCCGCAGTGCTGGGATTCATGGTCTGTCCGCCTTCAATCACATAGTCCACACCCAGGCTTTTGAAGATCTCCTTGATGCCGTCCCCTACAGACACGGCGATAAAGCCAAAATCCTTGGGAGGCTGGCCGGAATCGGCTCCGGGCGCTTCAGCGGCGGTTTCCAAAGCTTCAGGCGCTGCCTTCTCGACTGTGCCTGAGGGCTTGTTCCCTGTCATCTTAAAAAGCTTTTCCTGGTGCTCCAGGCGCATGTTGTCAATCTTCAGGTTGGAGAGCGCGCCATACTTCAATGCCTTCTGGATCGCCAGGCCAGGGTCATTGGTATGTACGTGCACCTTTACAATGTCTTCATCCGCCACACATACAATGGAATCGCCTATCGCTTCAAGGTAGGATTTGAAATCCATCTCCGCCTTGACGTTAAACGCTTTGTCCAACATAATAATAAACTCGGTGCAGTAGCCGAATTTGATCTCTTCCTCATGCTGCTCCACAGGCGTCTCCGCCTCCGCCTGGACAAGATGGGAAGGTACCTCGGAAGAGACGATCTCTTTTCCCAGGAAGGCGTCCAGCGCCCCGGCAAACACTTCTACAAGCCCCTGCCCGCCGGAGTCCACCACCCCTGCCTGCTTCAGCACCGGCAGCATCTCCGGTGTCTGGCTCAGCACATACCTGGCATGCTCAATGACCGCTGTCAGGAAGGTTCCCATGTCCTCCTCCCCGGCCCCAACAAGCTCCCTGGCCTTGTCCGACATGCCCCTGGCCACAGTGAGGATTGTCCCTTCCTTGGGCTTCATCACGGCCTTGTATGCAGTCTCCACCGCCTTGTCGAATGCCTCCGCGACAACCGTCACCGTCAGCACGTCCTCATCCTGGAACCTCTTGGTGAGACCCCGGAACAGCTGGGATAAGATAACCCCTGAATTGCCCCTGGCGCCCCGAAGAGAACCGCTGGAGATGGCCTTGCAGATGGCCTTCATTCCGGCGCCTTCACCCAAAGCGGACACTTCTCTTGCCGCGGACATGATGGTCATGGTCATATTTGTGCCCGTATCGCCATCAGGAACAGGAAAGACATTCAATTCATTGATCCACTCTTTTTTATTCTCTAAATTCCTGGCGCCGGCTAAGAACATCTTGGAAAGCATCTTAGCGTCAATTTGCTGATAACTCACCACAAAGCCCTCCTTAATCAATCACTCTGACACCATCTACATAGATGTTGATTTTTTCGATTTCAATACCGGTAAACTCTTCTACCTTGTACTTCACATTGCTGATCAGATTGTCCGCCACGGCCAGAATGCTGACGCCGTAAGCCACGATCACGTGGAAATCAAGAATCAGCTTATTGCGGTTCAGGGTCACGCTGATGCCCCTTGTAATGCTGTCCATCTTCAGCAGCCGCACCAGACCGTCCTTCACATTGACACCGGCCATGCCCACGATTCCAAAACATTCCACCGCAACACTTCCTGCATACTGGGCGATCACTTCGTTGCCTACAACGATTTTTCCCATGTGGGTATTCATAGATGAGCCTTTCATATCAATATCCCTTCCTTTCCGTTCTAATCCTGCAGACCACAGTGCAGCATATTAACCATTTTAACAGTTTTCCCATAAAAAGGGAATAATAAAATGCAAAAAAAGAAAAAAAAGATTTTTTTCACTTGCTTTTCCCGTATATTTCTGGTAAAATATCACTGTTGTCAACAAAATAAGAAGCGTGATACGCAGGTATTGAGGAGGTGTCAAGATGGCAAAGTGTGATATTTGCGGCAAGGGTGTTCACTTCGGGAACAATGTAAGCCATTCTCATAAAAGAACCAATGCAGTCTGGAAGGCCAATGTCAAGAGAGTAAAATGCAAAGTAAACGGCGCGGCCAAGAGAATGCATGTCTGCACCGGCTGCCTGAAGTCCGGCATGGTTGAGAGGGCTTAATCCAGCGTGAAAGCATTTTGAAATCAAAAGTGGCAAAGCAGAGAATTCAAGCGGTACGGCTTCCGGCTGTACCGTTTTTTCTGTCCTCAAATGTAACCTATCATGAAATTGCGGCCTCGGCCAGGCCCTTCTGCCCTGCCTCCTCCGGGAACACGAAAGGGGAAGGCTCCCCTCCCCCCTCAGTCGCCGCAGAAGCAGTTATACCCTGTAAACAGCAGCAGGGCGATAATAAGGAGCCCCACCAGACGGCTGTGGGTGATCATCATAAGCATCATTCCCACTGCTGTAAAAAAAGCGGCAAAACCTATCATTTTCTTCATGGCACTCCGCCACTGCTTTACTTCACTCTATTATATGCAGTTTTCCCTCAGAAATGTCACTCATCCTCGGGAAATGCAATATCTACCACTTCCGTGTCCGAAAGTTCCCCTTTTTCCTTCTTGTCCTTGGGTTTGGTAAATTTCTCCACCATGTCGGGGATCATATCCAGAACCTTTGTAACGGCATCCTGATTCTTGATGTTCACAAGTTTTACCGCGCCGTCCTTGATCACCAGCACTGCGCTGGGGGTCATCTTTCCTCCCAGTCCGCCTGCGCCGGAGGCAGAGTTTTTCTGACCGTTATTGCCCGCACCGGCTCCCACTCCGAAAGACACATCCACAAGGGGAAGGATAATGGTGTCCTCTATTCTGGTGGCCTCTCCCACCACCGTTTTGGTGGACAGCACCGTGTCCATCCCCTTCAGCAGGGCTTCCACCACTCCCTGAAACTGATTTCCATTATTGCCATTCTCTGCCATTTTTTCCTCCATTCTGAAGCCCCTGCCGGGAAGCTTCCTTCTTACCTGCCTTCATTCTGCCGAGAAAACTCCGCAGATTTTTGTCAAAAAACAGCTTCAGCACATTTATCACAAGCACCCACAGCGTCACATGGCCGGAGATCTCCAGTTCTCCCCGGAGCACGGCCTCCTCAAAATCAGGCGCAACCTCCACCCTGGCGCCTCCCAGAAAAGGCACCGCCATACAGTAGAGCCCATAGGCGTAGCCGGTGGTGTCAGGGGAACCTGTGCCAAAAAGGATTTCTGCCTTGATGTGCCTGGGACGGATGTTTTTCAGCACCTTCCCTATGCGGAACAGTATCTGGGCGAAAAGCTGTTTTGTGTCCTCCTCCTGCAGAAGGGCTGCATAATATGATATATTTTCCCAAATCCCTTTTATTTTATCACATATGCTGCCGATTGTGTACTTTATCTTTTCAATTTTTGAGAAAAACCCTTCGGAGCTGTCTTCCTGGTTCCTTTCCGTCCTGTCTTCCGGCTCGGATTCGTGGGACGTCCCGTCTCTTTCTTCGGAACCGCTCCAGGAGGCGGGACCGTTTTCTCTTTCCGCCGGCACCTGGTTCCGGCCGGCAGGTGTGTCGCCATGCTCTTTCACCGCCCTGTCAGTGTGGGTTTCCCGGGAAACTGTCCTGTCTCTCTTTTTCTTCTTTTCTTTTTCTTTGGGGGAGTTTTTGTCCTCCTCCCCTTCCTCCTCGCCGGGGATTTTCTGGTTGAGAAGGGTAAAGAACAATACCCTGGCGGTGAGCCGTCCCGGCTCCGGATAAGCATATTTCACCCGCACCAGTCCAAACAGCCAGCCGGCTTTCACAGTCAGCTGGATTTTTTCCAGATCCCTGACCCCGTGAAACTTGTACGCCACAGGAAAAAAGAGCGCCAGGAGCGCCAGCACCACTATGACAGCCAGCAACGCCAGAACCACTATGCCAAGTATGGGCAAAACCCCAACAATCACATCTAACATTGCAGATACTCCTTCAGTGCGCAGTCTCCCCTGGTCTTCAGACACTCCTCCACAATGCCCTTCACCAGCAGGACGGCCTCCGTCCAGCCTCCGGCAATCCCCACAATGTAGGGCGGATATTTCCGATAATACTCCTGGGCCAGCTGCCGTGCCTGATAGATTTCCAACAGCCCGGAAGGGTTTCTGGAGATGACCACCAGATAAACCCTGCAGAAAAGCGGCTTGTTTTCCAGTTTCTTTTTTATTTTATCCAGTTTTTTCATATGGATGCTTTCACCCAGATATAAATTGGGGTGATATGCCAGTTCCAATGTCATAGATGGATTCCCTCTGATTCCCTCTGCCTCCCGGGCAGACTCAATAATATTTCCGGCTGCCCCACAGATTACTCTTCTTCAGCTCCAGATATTCATCGTAAGCTTTCTCCAGAATCTGCTTTTCATTGGAAAATTTCAGCAGATGGTAAGCCTCGTGAAACTTATAGAAACCTGAATCCAGGAAGAACTCCTCTCTCTGAGGCCTGCTGTAATAACTGTCCGCCATCATCAGATACCAGTGGACTTCTTTTTCCACCACATCCTCCGGCACATTAAACGTGTATTCGCTCTTTCCGATATATTTTATGATTGTGGCCTTGGCCCCGGATTCCTCCAGCACCTCCCGCAGGGCGGTCTCCTTGAACTCCTCTCCCTCTTCCACTGTGCCTTTCGGCAGCACCCATCCCTCGTACTTGTTTTTATAATTCTTGTACAGAAGAAGGATTTTTCCACGGAAAATCACCACACCACCACAGCTCGTCGCCTCTAACATTGAAACCCCTCCCTGACCGGTGTGCCGTTTTCCTGGCCCCCAGGCCTTACCATTGCGCTTCATCACATACATTTGTCCCAGGGAACCGTCCCCTGGCATAAAGACAGTATAGTCCAATCATCCCAGAAGTGCAACACCTTTTTGGCTCATTCCACCCCACGTTTTTCATGTCCGCTGGTGTATTCCTGCCAGGGAAAGGGTCTTCCCCTGAAAAATGTATCCAAAAGCGCCCGGACTTCCTCCCCTGTCTCAAAAGTGAAATCCATGCGAGTGTCCATCCCTGTGCCTTTTTCCTTTCGGCCCGGCTGCCTCTGGTGCAGGGACAGGGGAACGCTGTTGTAGATGACATTCAGGCAGTGGCGGCAGTTCACATCCACAGGAAACTCTTTGTTGTACCTGTCCCTGAGGACAGTGCTTCCGACTTTGCTCTCCCCTGTCTTTTTACAGCAGCCTGCGGTGCGAAGCAGGCAGTTTGCCGTGAGCATCATGGGAATCCGGCCGTACACAATCTTTTCCGCAGGAAGTCCCATGGCGGGCAGCACCTCTTTTTCAGAGGGTGCGGCGAAATCGGGATCCATGTCCAAATTTTGAAGCAGGGACCGCTGCTCTTTGGCATTCAGCTCATAGGGCAGGCAGAATCCGTCCAGAAACGGTCTCAGTTCCTGAAATGCATACCTGTTCCAGAGATACACTCCTGCATCCGCCCTGCAGGTGAAAGATTTCCCGTCCTGCCTGCACTCCTGCACAAAGCCCAGTCCGTCCATGGAGCGGACTAAAAATCCGCCAAAAAGGCGGCTCTCTTCCACTGCCCCGGCCAGCTGCCGCAGATATTCCCTGTCCGTCTCCCGCAGGATATAAGGGAGCGCCGCATAAAACTCCCACCGGGCATTCTGCAGCTGCCTGCACAGATCTGTCACCTTCTTTTTTTCTTTCAGAAACAGGTCCCCTTCCACATAGAGTCTCAGCGTCCCCTCCATGGGATTGTGATCCATCCAACTGACAAGTGCCTCCAACTGCTGTTCTGTGCGGGTAAAAAAACTGCGGCAGATTTCCTGCTGTGGGAGTTTATTTTGGAGTTTATTTTGGACTTTATTTTGCGCTTTTTTGGGGACTCTCTCTCGGACAGACGGGGCTGCTGCCAGGATTTTCTCCTCCAGCGCGGCCACCGCCTCCCGCCGCAGCTCATTGATGCGCTTCAGAGGATAAAAGCAGTCCTCTCCCACCACAATATCCATATTTTCTGCGCAGAAAATGCTGTCCCCCAGTTTTCCCAGCTGTCTTTTTACTTCCTCCTGGGAGATCGGACGATTTTTGGCCCTGTCCACGATTTCTCCCATGGCGCAGGCCCTTATGCCCTGTCGTTCCAGAACCACACAGGCGGGCTTCCCCGGCAGGAACTCCGCCCGGATGGTCACTGGCAGCTTCAGGGGCGTCTCCAGGTGCCTTTCCCTTATCCCCCTACGCACTTCCTCCCGGGTTTCGCTGTAGGCCGGAGAAGAAACCGTCACCATGGATCGCCCTCCGTGACGGAAATAATAGCCGTCCTGGGTTTCGCTCCGAATATAAAGGGAGTGCAGAAGTTCCCTGTCCTCTTTTTCCACCTGGAATGTCTCCGCTGCCTTCTGGGGTCCTGACTGGGCGCACAGCTTGAAGTATCTGTCAATGCAGCGCCTGTATACTTCCGTCACCCCGGCGGTATACTCCGGCTTTTTCATGCGTCCTTCAATCTTAAAGGAGTCAATGCCTGCCTGGATCAGCCTGGGAATGTGCTCCGCCGTACACATATCCTTCAGGCTCAGGGGATAGCACTGTCCCCGGTCCCTGCCGTCTGTAAGAATGGAGTAGGGCAGACGGCAGGGCTGGGCACAGCGCCCTCTGTTGCCGCTTCTTCCTCCCAGAATGCTGCTGAACAGGCACTGGCCGGAATAGCTGTAACACATGGCCCCATGGACAAAAGTTTCTATCTCCAGATCCACGCTCTTCCGCAGGAACGCAAGTTCTTCCAGGCTCAGCTCCCTGGAGGGAACAATGCGTTCCGCCCCCAGTGCCGCCAGCAGGGAAGCTCCCATACTGCTGCACAGGGTCATCTGGGTGCTTACATGAATACCGCATTCTGGAAAATGCTCTCTCACAAAGCGAAGTACCCCCAGATCCTGCACAATCACTGCATCCAGCCCCGCCTGGCAGAAAGGGAGCAGATAGTCGTACAGCTCTGAGATTTCACGTTCCTTAAAAAGGGTGTTGACAGCCAGGTAGACTTTCCGCCCCAGAAGATGGGCATAGCGGATACACTCCACAAGTTCCTGGGTGGTAAAATTTTCCGCATAGGCCCGTGCTCCGAACCTGTCCCCGGCCAGATACACGGCATCCGCCCCAGCATGAACTGCGCCGTAAAATCCCTCTGCATTTCCCGCAGGGGACAGAAGCTCCACTTTTTGCACCATTCCGATTTCCTTTCTTTATTTTAGTTCCGTTTCTGTACTCCAATGCCCTTGTGGGGAAGGAATTTTCATCTGCACAGTTCGCAGCTGAAACTTCCTTCCGGGCATTTCCGTTTTGATTCCAGTTCCGTTTCTCCACTCCAATGCCCCTGTAGGGAAGGAATTTTCATCTGCACAGTTCGCAGCTGAAACTTCCTTCCGGGCATTTCCGTTCCGAAACTGTTTAGTTTGTTTACTAAAAAAGAATCCCGCGTGGCGAGATTCTTCTGCAGTGTTACTTTTTCTTCAGCTCTGCCTCCAGGGGGGTCACCTCTTTGGCCCGTTTGCCCTGCTCTTTCTGCATGGATTTAACCTGTTCCTCCGCACCTTCCAGTTTGATCTGGGTAGAGATCAGTTCATGCTTCAGGTCATAGAGCTCTTTATCCCTGGCCTGGAGTTCTTCTTCCAGGGCAGAAATCTGCTTTTTAGCCTTAAAGTAGTCGTCAGCAATATTCAGCTGCAGCAGAACCGCCTGCCTGTCCACAGGCTGCCTGCGAAAACTGTCGATTTTGCTGTATTCAGTCACTTTATTGTTGATGTAGGATGCCACCTTCTGCAGGTACTCCTCACTCTCATATCCGCTGAGCGTCAATATCTTGCCGCCTATGAGTACGCTTGTGTCTGTCTTGGAAGATGCCGCCATATGCCCGCTCCTTTTGTATACTGCCTGTTTTTTCCATTCACAGACAACATTATATAGCATATTTCGTCATCAGGCAAGCATATTTAAAATTTTCTTTCTGTATCCTGCTCCTGGTCTGGGTTGCAAGAGTTTTTCCGGCGTCAGCTTTGTGAAAGCCGGGTCCCAGGCAAGCACCAGCCGCTGTTTTGAACCCCAGCAGGATGTAATTGCCGCCTCTTCTGCCTATGTGGCATTTTTCTTATATGGCTGGATTGAAGTCTACTTCCTGTTCCTCAGTTCCTCTCCCCCAGATACAGCCCAATGCGGTTCTCCAGATGCTCAATCATCGCATCCTTTGTAATACTTCCGGACAAATACAGGTCCAGTTCTTCATATATAATATTGTTCAGTTCCCCTGGAAAAGATTTTTGGGGCTTTGCCCTTTCAATCAGATCCAGCAGTGTCGCCCTGTCCCGTTCTATATCCATACTGCCTATACTAACCTCGCCAAAGGAAGGCATGCTTATTGGCGATCTCATAGAAGCAATCTGCTCCTCCAGCACATCCCTGCGCACGCTTAACTCAAAATTGCCCTCCTTTGCCCCATGAATCTGCCCCTCATAGGATAAGTACAGGGCAAGAAATGCAGCTGCAGCCTCCTTTTCCTCCTTTGTAGCCGTTGTACGGATGGAGAGTATGTCGGAAGGTCTCATATAGTGTGTTCCCCCATCCTTTGTGGGATATCCAATAAAATTCACATCCTCTCCGTAAATTTTGCGGTACGCTGCAATATACTCCGGTCTCTGGATAGGGAGAGTATTGCACAGCGTTTTCCCCTCCAGCAGGGAACTGCCGGGCGCCACTATCTCCGTATGGCGGCCGTGCTTCTCCGCCACATCCAGAAATTGAAGGAACCTGCCGCTGTCAAAATGCAACTCCCCGGTTTCCTCACTCGGGATAATATAATAGTTATCATCCAGTCCATGGTTCAATAATCCGGAAAAATAACTAATGTGTGCGTCATCATAATAGTTACAAATCGCCTCTAACTCCGGCCTGTCCTGAATACACTGGAAAAACGTGTCATAATCCCAGTCCTTGAGATCCGTACTGGCGACCACTGTATACAGTCCAAAATTCCCCACTACTCCATACAAGGTTCCATTGATCTTCCCCATCTCCATGACAGCGGACTGCAGCTCTTCCGCAATGCCCAGCTGCTCCATAACGGTATCCAGGGGCTCCCACAGTTCTTCCAGTTCCTCAAAGCCCAACAGGGACGGATCAAGCAGTACCGGCCCCTTCCCCGCCGTCAGCTGGGTCAGTAGTGCAGTTTTATCTTCAAAAGTATACCCGCTTAATTCAATATGACAGCTGGGATACCGTTTGTTAAACTCCGCAACCACCCATTTGTAAGAATCCATAGCACTATCATGTACTTTCAGGGTGATTTCACAGACAGGCACCTTTTCCGTGGTGGGTTCCAGGCAGAGATAGTTATCATTTTCGGAGTCCCTGTAAATAAGCGTAATCCGCCCTTTTTCATCCGCCTGCAGGGCAGATACTCCGTGAGCTATGACACCATGGTTGCTCCAACGGTAAATCATCTCTGGATTCTCTCCTGACAGCCCGCTGCGGTACACCCCTTCCCTGTCCGCATACAGCAGGGTGTCTTCATCAAAGAGCGTAAGGCAAAAAACATTCTCTTTCAGAGCCGCCAGCGTCACCGGACTGCCGGTCTCCCCATCCATATACTGCAGGGCCATCCCCCCGTCCTTCCCTTCCTTCGCAACCTCAAAGGCAATACGGCCGTCATAAAGTGGCACCAGTCTTTTAATATGACCTCCTTCAGGCGTGCATTCCCCCAAGACCTCCCCCTCCTGGGACACAATCATGTACTTATCCCGTACCAGGTGGACCCTTCCGGACTGATCCACCAAAAATTTTGAAAGGCTTGAAGTTACTTCACTCACTTCTCCACTCAGGAAATTCAGGGAAACTCCCGGATGTACTCATGGTCTTCGTCTCTCTCGGCAAGGAAGTACTGATATTCCCCATCTTCCTGTACTCTAACGCTGAAAACTACGTAATGGTCCGTTCCCACTACCTGTCCTATACCCCACAGCTGGTCTTTAACCTCGTAGCGTTCCGAAATTGCTTTCCCCTCTCCAGTTATAAATAAAACCTCATCCCAGGATTCAGCTGCTGTTGAAAGGACATGTTTTTTGAAATGATAAGCTCCTGTGACTCCCAGAACAGACCTCTCCATGCCCCCCTCCCTCATTCTCCAGCTTTTCCGGCTGCAGCGCCGCCCGCCCCGCCGCAGAATAGGCATCCAGGGAATTGTCTTTCAGGGAAAGATTCATAACTGCAAAAGGGTCCAATATGTCCCCTGCGCCCGCAGATATCTCCTGGCTCTCCACCTTGGAGATGTCCTGTACCGCGTCTGAAGCGCCTGACCCTTCGCCGCACCCGCATAACAGCCCTGCAAACAGCACGATTAGAATAATGTTGTTGATTGCCTTCTTCATAAAAACTTCTCCTTTTTTCAAAGTTTAAGAATTCTGTGTCAAAAAACGGCATAACAGAGTCGGAACCCCGCCACAAAAATAATATCTGTCCCATATTACATCAATTATCAACAGGAGTGCTCTGTCGCTTCATTGCCTGATAACTCCATTATATCAGAAAAATCTCTTTTTGCAATAATATATTTCAGTTATTACAAAATACAGATAGTACAGATAAAGGAGGTTTCGGAGCTGCCGAAAATGTTAAAAGATATCCATTAGTTAGCAGGATATCTGGGGGAAAGGATAGAGAAGGACAGTTATTTTTAGGAGAAGCCGCAGGAAACAAAATATCAAAGTAATATCTCATATAAGTAATCTTCCATGACAATGTCGGTGCCTCTTTTTTTATAAGTGCTCTCACCGGCAATTTTGCCGCCGCATTTCACCGCAACACGATTTGATGGGATATTTCCTTTGCTGACAATAATTGTTACCTTTTCTGCCCCCTGGATACGTGCGTAATCAATCATTCCCTGCGCTATTTCAGTGGCATATCCCTGGTTCCAGAAGTCTTTGTGTACACAGTATGCAATATCATAGACCTTTTTGTCCTCACTGGGAATAAAGCTGCAGGTTCCCACACGCTGGCCAGAATTTTTAAATACCGGAATCAAATAACAGCACTCCTCATCTTCCCCCAGCCCCTCCAACATTTTTATATATTCCGGGTCAATATCCTCTTTTGCCTCGTCAGGCAGATACTCACCCATTTCAGGATCGTTCCATATACTGTAAGCCCACAGCGCATCCTCTTTTGTAAAACCCCGCAATGTAAGTCTCAAAGTTTCAATCGGTTTTATCTTCACTTCAGGTTTCCTCCCCAGTTAAACCGCCCATTTCCTGTCTGAATATCCATGGCCTCATCTCTTGCCTTTATTGACATTTTACCATACACCACACTAACAGGCCACTATATTTTCAGTCTTTCAGAAGAAATTTGCTTCTGCCTTTATGGGAAATAAAACCTGTTTCCGGTAACAGACATAAATATTGCAGAAAATTTGCCGATACTACATTAGAAGTATGCCGTGTGTAGGAAAAAACTTGACAAAACTACCAGCAAAAAAGAAAAAAATCTGCGCAAATCGGATCTACAGGAGGAAAAAGTATGGATGTGAACGACTTGGTATGTGATACCCTGGAAGAATTTCTTATGGAATGTGTTGGCAGCAAAATCGAGGAGGTTTCGGAGCTGCCGAAAATGTTAAAAGATATCTATTACTTAGCTGACAAGCAGGAACTCATCGAACAGACTACCGGCTGCGAAATGATAGATATTGATGATTCTTTTGTTGAAAAATGTGATTTGTCGGGCAATGAGATACATATTCAATATAAAATAGATTTCATCCTGCAGACGTTTACAGATTCTGAAGCAATCTGGCGGGTACAGGGCTCCGCAGAGGTTGAATTCTCCATTCCGGATACCAGCCAGGCTGACTGGTCTGTTTTTGACGATCCTGATAGTGATTTCTTTGAGCAGTATGAAAAATATAAAACCCTGGTTCACTTTCACCAGATTACATACACGGATATAGAATGTGATACCCTGTGAATGTACGCTGACTGACCGCAAGGATGCAGATGGAAATTGAACCAGGAGAAACTTGTGTTTTACTGGTGGGAGTTATGCTTGGCAGCAGGAAAACACAGAGTGATCCGCAGATTCCCTGCCTCCAGTTCCACATGGACGTCTCCTCCCATTCTGTGGGTCAGTTCTCTGACAATGTACAGCCCAAGCCCGGAGGATCCCTTCCTCCGGGCTGTGTCGCCCTTATAAAACCGCTCAAAAATCAGATCCAGGTTCAGCCCTTCTGTATTTTCCACCGGATTCTCAAATATCAGACAATCTCCCCTCTGGGTAATGGCAATTCCTCCCGTGCCGTGAACCAGGGCATTCTGTATCAGATTTAAAAACACCCGCCGAAGGGCCTCCGCATCTCCCTGAATGGTGAAGCCTTCCACCTCAAAATCCACCTGGGGCGATACCCCTTTTTCCTGAAATGCCCCATACATCCCCAGAAGGCAGTCCCCCAGAAGGGGCGATACCTGCAGACGCTTCCGGGAGAGCGTAAATTCCTCACTGGTAAGCTTGGTGTACAGGAACATCTCTTCCAGCATTTCCTCCAGCTCCTTGAGCCTGGAACCGGCACACTGGAGATAATGATCCTGTTTTTCAGGCTCCGGGCACTCCTGAGCCAACTGCAGATATCCGCATGCGCCGGTAAGGGGCGTGCGGATATCATGGGCCAGACTGGTGATGTTGCGCTGCATCTGCTTCTGGGAAGCTTCATACTGTACATGGGTTCTATCCCTGAAAGCCAGCACGCGGTTCATTGCCCTGCACAGAGTCAGGAGGGCCTTCTGACGGCTCAGCACCGTCAGTTCCATATGGCTCCCCTGCTCCAGTTCCGCCAGCTGCAGACACAGGCTGCGGATCTCCAGTCTCATTCGTACATTTATAAATCCTGTCCACAGGCAGACCACACAGACTGCCACAAGGCAAACAAACATACTTCTACCCCTCCTTCTTCCCAGTGCTCTGTGCCAAAAATCGGGCGAATAAAATCGGCTCTCTTTTAGATATCCTGCTTTGTCAGAGCCACCGCCGCTGCTGTTCCATACACTGCCAGAAATCCCAGTCCCACTGCCGCTCCAAGCAGATCGGCGGCCGTGCTGTAGGTTGACGGGCCGTAAGCCATATTATAATACAGGGTATACTTCATCCATCCTCCCAGATTAAAATGATCCATAAGAGCCGAGAGAGGGAGCATCAAAAGACCGCTGCACATGAATACTGCTGTCAGGACTCCCGCCACAGTGCTGCGGGTAAAGACACTGACCATAATGGTCATTGCCCCAAAGGCCATGGTGACAAGCCAGATCCACATCAGATAAAAAGGAAATACGGACAGCGGCACCGGGGGAACCAGGTCCTTCCACAGCAGATTCAGGAGGTAATTCGCCCCTACGCTCAGAAGAAGATATATCAGATTCAGCGATCCTAAAGCTATCAGTTTGCTGCCGATGTATTTCCACCTCTGCCTGTGCTGGGTCATGATATTTTTCAGAAACCCTCCCTGAAAGTCGGAACACAGAAAGAGGACTGAGGCGATTCCAAAAATCGTGGCATAAGCGCCGCCGTTCATTAATGCCTGCCTGTACATCTCCAGACTGTCCACTCCTTCCAGAATATTCTCCTCTTCTTCATCCATTGTGACAATCATGCCCGCCTGGGTGGCAGCCTCCCGTCCTTCCTCCGTTCCCACCATGTAGATCATCAGGTAGCTCAAAGCCTGCATGCCTATGATAAGTGCCAGACATACATAGACAAATCTGCTCCTTATAAGCCTGTAAATATCCATCCGAAACATGTTAAACATTTTTCCTTCCCCCTTCCTCAGCAGTCCTGGCTCCGTCCATTCGGTTCAGGAAATATTCTTCCAGATCCATGTGATGGAATCCCGATGAGAAGACCTGAATGTGTCTTTCTATGAGAAGCTGATTCAGCCACGCTCCTTCCTTGATGCCGTACAGGCGCAGGCATCGTCTGTCGCAAACTTCCGCCTGAATGCCTGGCGCAGCTTCTGTCACCAGCGCCAGAGTCCTGTTGACGTCATCAACTTCAATCTGGAAGTAGTCATTACACTTTTTCGCCAGTTCTTCCCTGCTGATCTGCTCCACCAGAGAACCTTCTTTGATAATGCCGTAGTGGGTGGCAATCTTGCTCAGTTCCCCCAGAATGTGGGAGCTGATAATCAGCGTCTTGCCCTGCTCATTCAGTCCCTGCAGAAGCTGGCGCACCTCCCGGATCCCTTCGGGGTCCAGTCCATTGATGGGCTCATCCAGGATCAGCAGATCAGGATTGCCCAGAAGGGCCAGAGCAATGCCCAGGCGCTGTTTCATACCCATGGAAAAATGTACTGTCTTTTTTCTGCCCGTGTCCGAAAGCCCTGTGATCTCCAGGGCCTGGTCCACGCTCCTGGTGTCGGTAAGCCCCATACACTTGGCTTTCAGAATCAGATTCTCCCTGGCCGACATTCGGGGGTACAGACCGGTGGACTCAATAAGGCACCCCATGCGCCGGGCTGTGCAGGGATGGTCCACAGCTTTTCCGTAGATCCGGATATCTCCCGAGGTGGGGGCCGCAAGCCCGCAGACCATCTTCAGAGTGGTGGACTTGCCCGCTCCATTTCTGCCGATAAAGCCGTAGATGGCGCCCTCCCGGACTTTCATATCCAGGTTCTTTACGGCCGCCTTCCCTTTGAAAGTCTTGGTCAGCGCCATGGTTTCCACAGCATACTTTCCTTCCTGATTTCCTTCTTTATCCATATTTTCTGAAGTCTCCTTTCCTCTCCTCTATGATGATATCATTCTAAATCCGAAAGGTTTAATAATCGCTCAGAAAACTTTAAGAAAGGGTAAAGAAAGTTTCAGGCAAGTTTAAACCCCATGCCCCACACTGTCTGAATGTAGGAATCCGTCCCGCTGTCTTTCAGTTTTGCCCGGATGTTGCTGATGTGGACATTGATGGTTTTATCCTCCGCCAGATATTCTTCTCCCCAGGCATACTCATAAATCATCTGCTTGGAAAATACTCTTTTGGGATTTCGGATGAAAAGTTCCAGAATCATAAACTCATGCTTTGTCAGGGCCACCGCTTCCCCTGCCGCTGTCATCTCCTGGGTGGCAGGGTTTAATTCCCAATCCCTGTACCGGTACAGCGTTCCCTCCGGGGCCGTCGTTCCCCCTGCTGTCCCTTCCCGCCGGCGCAGCTGCACCTGGATCCGCACCAAAAGTTCCGGCAGGTCAAAGGGTTTGCAGATATAATCCTCCGCCCCTGCCGAGAGAACCGATACCTTGCTGTCCAGGCTGCTTCTGGCTGAGAGCACGATCACCGGGGCCTTCTCTGAAAAAAGGCCCACCAGCTCTTCCCCGGAAATCCCCGGAAGCATCAGGTCAAGGAGAACCAGGTCAAATTTCTCCATGGAAAAAAGCAGTTTTCCCTCGCTGCCGGAATAGGCCTGGGCACAGGAAAAGCCCTGGGTCTCCAGGTACTCCCGGATCATCTGGTTATTCTGGGCGTCATCCTCTACAATCAACAGACGTCTTGTCATCTTGCTCTCTCCCTTCCCGGCACTGTTCCAGCCGCCAGGTCCTTTACCACTTCTCCCGCCAGAAGCAGCCCTGCCACCGGCGGCACAAAGGCCACGCTCCCGGGAACACTGCGCCTTGCGTCGTCCCTGGAACCGCCGTCTGCACAGGGCTTTTCGATGTTCTGAACCTCTTCCTGGGAAATACCACCGTTTCGGAAGGCGGACGGGTTTACCGGCGCCTCCTCCGAGTAGACTACTTTCAATTTCTCTATGCCTCTCTTTTTCAGTTCTCTGCGCATAACCCTGGCCAGGGGGCAGACTTTTGTGTCATAGACATCCGCCACCTGAAAACGCCCCGGATCCAGCTTGTTCCCTGCCCCCATACTGCTGATCACAGGAATATTCGACGCCGCTCCCTTCTCTGCCAGTGCAAGTTTGGCCGTGACCATATCCACAGCGTCAACAATATAATCATACTCTTGAAAAGGAAAATCCTGTTCATTCTCAGGCAGGAAAAAACACCTGTATGTTCTCACAGAGGCCTCCGGGTTGATATCCAGGATCCGCTCTTTCATCACATCCACCTTATATCGGCCAAGGGTATTTCTGGTGGCGATAATCTGGCGGTTGATATTGGTAAGCCCCACCCTGTCCCCGTCGATCAGATCCAGGGCGCCTATGCCGCTTCTGGCCAGAGCCTCACACACATAGCCGCCCACGCCCCCAATGCCAAACACCGCCACTCTGGCCCTGTCAAGCCTGTCCATTGCTTCTTGCCCCAGAAGCAGCTCCGTCCTGGAAAACTCTTCCGCTGTCATGTCATTCTCATTCCTTTCCCATTCCTATCCGGCTTCTTTCCCTGGGGTACAGGGCAGGAGCAGCTTCCCGTGGCGCCTGAATCAGGACTCCACAGGTTGGAGCTTCCCGTCCCGGTACGCTTCCTTACTCTATACAGTGGCCCATATAGTAGAAGCCCCGGCACTGGTCCAGAGAAACATTCACCAGACGGCCCACCAGGGAGGAATCCCCGGGCAGGTGTACAATGGTATTGTTGGACAGCCTGCCAGTGACCATGGAAGGGTCCTTCTCGTCCACGCCCTCCACCAGAGCTTCCATGCACTGGCCCTGGAACCTGGCGGCCTGGCTGCGTGCCGTCTCCTGCACTACTTTCAAAAGCCGGTCAAATCCCTTCTTTGCCTCTTCCTCCGGCACCTGGTCTTCCATGGCCGCAGCCGGGGTGCCTGTGCGCTTGGAATAGAGGAAAGTGAAGGCATTGTCAAATTTTACTCTGCGGACTACGTCAATGGTCTCATCCACATCCTCCGGTGTTTCCCCGGGAAACCCCACAATAATATCCGTGGTGATGGCCATATCCGGGATCTCCCTGCGGATTCTCAGGGCAAGGTCCAGATACTGCTCCCTGGTGTAGCGCCGGTTCATTCTCTCCAGGATCCGGGTGGAACCGGACTGCAGAGGAAGGTGCAGGTGGCGGCAGATTTTTTTGGACTCTTTCATCACCTGTATCAGTTCCTCCGACAGGTCTTTGGGGTGGGAAGTCATAAAACGGATGCGCTGAATCCCCTCTATCTTCTCCACTTCCCGCAGAAGTCCGGCAAAAGTGACAGGACATTCAGCATTCCCGTAAGAATTGACGTTTTGGCCCAGAAGCATCACTTCCACCACGCCTTCCGCTGCAAGCTGCCGAATCTCCCTCAGAATCTCTTCCGGCTCCCTGCTGCGCTCCCGCCCTCTCACATAGGGCACAATGCAGTAGCTGCAGAAATTGTTGCAGCCAAACATAATGTTGACACCGGATTTAAAAGGGTACTTTCGGTTCAGGGGAAGATTTTCTACAATCTTGTCCGTTCCCTCCCAGATATCCAGGATCATCCCCTTAGAAGTAAGGCTTGTCCACAGCAGCTCGGCAAATTTGAAAATATTGTGGGTGCCAAAGATCAGATCCACAAAGGAATAACTTTTTTTCAGCTTTTCAATCACCGATTCCTCCTGCATCATGCAGCCGCAGAGAGCAATCTTCATACCAGGTCTGCGCCTTTTCAATCCGTTCAGCTCCCCAAGCCTTCCATAGACGCGCTGATTTGCGTTGTCCCGCACTGTGCAGGTGTTGAGAATGACAAAATCCGCATTCTCGTTTTCCGAGGGCAGAAATCCTGCCTCCCTTAAAATGCCCTCCAACTTCTCCGAATCCCGGGCGTTCATCTGACACCCGAACGTTTGAGTAAAAAAGCATGGGCGACGTCCGTTTTTCCGTTCAAACT